>DATFWZ010000189.1:0-6232 GCA_035258765.1 Gemmataceae bacterium | reverse complement strand
CCAGGCGTGGAACGGGGAGCTGCCGGGCACGCTGCCGTACGCGGCCGGGACCGGCGAGTCGCCGTGCGAGGTGATCAGCTACGAGTCCGACGGATTGCCGGACGATTATCGCGGCAGTCTGCTGGTCCCTACCTGGGCCGATCACCGGGTCGAGCGCTATATCCCGAGGCCGCAGGGGGCATCGTTCGCGGCGGATCGGAAGCCATTCATCCAAGGCGGAAAGGAGTTCCGGCCGTCGGGCCTGGCTGTCGCTCCGGACGGATCGCTCTTCGTGACCGACTGGGTGTCGGAGAGTTACGAGCTGCACGGGAAGGGGGCAGTCTGGCACATTCGCTGGAAGGACGCGAAGCCGGCCCCGCGTCCCACCGACCCGAAAAAGGCGCTCCTCAGCCCGCATCGCCCAACCCGGGAAGCCGCTGCCCGCGCTCTCGTCAAGGAGGCCGCCGGGCGAAAGTGGCTGCGCGAGCAGCTTGCCTCGGGCAATGTCCGGGCCCGAGCGGCAGCGTTGACGGCGCTGATCGACGGCGGAGACAAGGAGCTGGATCTCGCCAGGTTCGCGCGGGCGGATGCCGAGGTCGGAATCCGAGAGATGGCCGTTCGAGCGCTGGTGGCGCGCGGGGCGGAGACGCTGGCCTTCGCGGCCGACAAGAATGCCCCGAGCGTCCGGGCGGAGGCCGTAGCGGGCCTCCGGGGTGAGGCCGCGTTTTCACCTCTCCTGGAGCTGCTAACCGACTCCGACCCGTACCTCCGACAGGCCGCGATCCGACGGCTCGGCCAGCTCCCCGAGATGCTGCGCGCCGCGGACTACAAGACGCGCACCGAACCGAAGCAGCGGATCGGCATCCTTCTCGCGTGGCGCTCCTCGGGCATAAAGGATGCAACCCGCGTCCTGGCCGACTTTCTCGCCGATCCCGATCCCGACGTTCGCCTCCTGGCCGCGAAGTGGGTGTCGGACGAGAAGCTGACCGCGTTCCGCCCACAAATCGCCGAGGCGCTCAAGAGCCCGTCGCTCGACCCCCGGGCTTTCGTGGGACTGGCGACGACTCTGGCCCGGCTGGATGACAAACCAGTCAACGAAGACGCGCTCGCAAGCTACTTCCTGGCCCGGCTGATAGACAAGAGTGCCGCCAATTCGGCGCGGCTGATGGCCCTCCGCGCGATCCCGGCAAGTTTCAAACCACTGCGCACCGAACAATTGACCGAGTTGCTCCGACACGACGATCCCGCATTCCGGATCGAGGGGCTACGCGCCCTGACGGATCGCGGCGACGCCAAGGCCGCCCCAGTCATCCGCGAAATCGCCGGGGACAACCGGCAGCCGGTCGCCGTACGGGCGCAAGCCCTTGTCACACTCGCCGCGCTCGGACCGGCGGACGTGAGCTATCTCTCGGAACTCGCCGCCAGCCAAGGGCCACTTCGCCAGGACGCCCTGCGCGGATTGAACCAGGCCAAGCTGAGCGCGGCCGAACGGACGCGCCTCGAAGGTTTGTCGAAGGGGTTAACCGACTCGAAGAACTTGATCGACCGCGTCCTCGGCAAGCCGTTTTACGCCAACCGCCCGGCGCCGACGGACACGGACGCCTGGCTCAAGCGACTGGAAGGGCCCGCTGACCTGGAGGCGGGGCGGCGCATCTTCGAGCACCCCAGGCTGGCGAACTGCTCGAAGTGCCACCGCGTCGACGGTCGCGGCGCGGACGTCGGGCCGGACCTCAGTCTGGCCGGGCGGACCGAGCGGCGCTGGATCGTCGAGTCAATCCTGCAACCGGCCGCGGTCGTCGCCCCGCACTACCAGCCGTGGCGAATCGACACGCTCGATGGCCGCACCCGGACCGGGCTGCTCGTTGGCACCTACCTGGACGTGTCCGAGTACGTGGACGCCAAGGGCGATCGGTTCAAGGTCGAGGCGAAGGACGTGGTCGAGGCGACCCCGACTCCTGGATCGATCATGCCGGACGGGTTAGTCGATTTGCTCACCGATCAGGAGGTGCGCGACCTCGTCGCATACCTGATGTCGCGGAAATAGCGTCAGGTTTGGCCCGGTTGCCAGACAAGGACTTCTCCCTTGCCGGGAACGGCCGCGTCGCCCGTGTATCGGAGGTAGGCCCCGTCGCGGACGTCAAAGGGGATTGTGAACCCCAGTGATTGCAAGTGTCGCGAGTAGAGCCGGAGAAACGTCGGGTTCTCGGCGCACGCGAAGGAGAACGTGGGCAATAACCGCAGGGGGGTCATCGAGATGATCGTCCCGCGGACCATCCAGGCCCCGGTGCGGATTTCCGCACCACTCATGAGGACGATCGTCCCACCCTTCATCTGCAACCCGGCAAAGTCGCGGACGGGTCCGCCGACGGCGATGATCCCCCGCTTCATCCGCATCCCGACCTCGATCCCCGCCGACCCCTCGACGAGGATCGTCCCGCGATTCATCCCGGAAAGGCTCCCGCGATAGGCTGCCCCGACCTGCCCACCGGCGTTGCCGCGGACGTGAATGAGCCCCCCGGTCATCTCGGCCCCGACCCAGTCCGACGCGTTGCCGGTCACTTCAATCGCCCCGCCCTTCATGTGGGCCCCGAGGTGCATTCCGGCGTCGCCGACGACACGGATGCGCCCGCGGGTCATACCGCGGCCGATCCACTTCACCTTCATCAGGTCGCCGCGCAATTCCAGCTCGTCACCGGCTTCGCCCGCGAGGTCGAAGAAATCATCGAGCCGACATTTGCGCTTGCCCAGATGGACCGGTAGGGCCCGAATCCCGTCCAGTGGCAGACCCGCGAGCCGGTCCGGTGAGAGGACCTCGGCCTCGAGCGGGACGTGGGGGTGGTCTTTGAGCGTGAGAGTGAGCATGCCCGAGTCGGAGAGATTAGCCGGCACAGTCCGTGTGCCGACGTGGGCTCGGCACACGGACTGTGCCGGCTACTTTATTGACACTCGCGGACCTGCGACCCGTGGACCCGTTCCAGCTCCACCGGGTAATTGTCGAACGACATCGTGTAATACTGCTGGAAGAGCGGCCGCAAATAGTCCTCGACTTTCGGGTCGAACGTCGGGCGGACGACGTACCCACGACCCTCGACCGTCCGGCGCATCTCGCCTTCCTCGATCACCACGTCCCCGCCCTTGATGACGTACCGCGGGTATGCGAACATCCGGGCCACCTCCGGGCTCTCGTCGAAGATGGCCACGTCCGCGTCGGCGCCGACCCCCAGGTGCCCCTTTCGCGATAGCCCCAGCGCCCGGGCCGGGCCGGCAGAGGTGATGATCGCGATTTCGGACAACGTGTACTCGCGGCCCAGGTCGGCGAGGATCGTTCGAGTCAGGGCCTTGGCCGGGAGCTTCTTCAGATGCTCCTTTCGGCGGTCGGTGCTCATCAAGAGCTCGATGATCTCCGGGTAGCGCCAGAACGCGGCCCCGTTGGGGTGATCAGTCGTCAGGTAGACCCGCCACGGGTCGCTGATGAGCAGGAGCAGCTCCAGCCCGACCGCCCATTGCACCGCGTTGACCAGGTTCTTTTCCTTGTAGACGTACGGGACGATGCCGCAGCCCGTCTCGTTCTCGACGTCCAGGTTGGCCCACTTTCGCCCGGTCAGTTTGTGCAAGAGGTGCTGCCACGGGCCGTCGGCGGTGATGGTCACGGTGTTGCCGAAGAGCACGGCCCCGCTGTCCGTGGTCAGGTTCGACCGGGCATTGAACAACTCGGCAACCGCGGCCGACTCGGACTTGATCGTGTCCCAGTCGTCGCCGCCGTAGGCGTGATACTGCAGGTGGGCCAAGTGGGCCCGGTTCCCGTCGATGACCTTCATGGTCTCGAGGGTCGTCGCGAAGTTGCCGGGGGCGCCGAGGTTGTTGCAATGGAGGTGGAGCGGGTGGGGCAGACGAAGTTCGTCCACGATTCGCGTCAGGCCGGAGATGATCTTCGCGGGCGTGACCTTGGAATACCCCTCGACTGGATCGCCGAGGGTCTTGGCATCCTTCCCCCACTTCCAGGCCGCGACCCCGCCAGGATTGACCGCCTTCACCCCGTAGGCCTTGGCCGCCCAGATGTTCCACGCGACGACGTCGCGGGCCCGCTCGAACTCGCCGGCCTCTAGCAGGTCGAGCACGATCTCATTGTTGGCCATCAGCACGCAGCACGTCTTGTCCACGATGGGGGTGTCGTTGAGCTCCTCGTGGGTGTGTTTGGCCGACAGGATCGGGACTGCGGCCTCGTTGACCGTGGTCCAGCCCATGCCCGCGTAGAGGTAGCCGGTGGCGAAGGTGGTCGGAGTGACCCCGCCCACGCCGGCCCGGCGGACCGCGTCGCGGAGGACCGGGTTGGCCTGCCGGTGCTGCTCCGGGATGAGCCCGCGGGCGAAGTTGAGAGCCGCCCCGGCGACGTGAGTATGAACGTCCACGCCCCCGGGGAAGACGATCATGCCAGTGGCGTCGATGGTACGCCCACCGTCGGCGTGCCCGACGACGCGGCCGTCGGAAATGCAGACGTCGCGGACTTCGCCGTGGACGTTGTTCGCGGGGTCGTAGACTTTACCGCCGATGATGCGAAGCATGGGGGTTCCGTTTTGACCCGCGCTCAAACGCGTGCGTCGCCCGATCAGGCGCTTGGACCCGAGGTAGCGGACTCCAGCGACAGAACCAAGTTCTTGCCTAGCGCGCGCGACAGACGGAACAAGATGGAAACGGGAGGATTCAGTCCGTTACCGGCCTCCATGCGCGAAAGCACGTTGACATCCATACCGGTCCGTTCGGCCAGTAGTTCTAGCGTCAAGCCTTGTGCCTCGCGCTCTCGTCGAATGGCGGCTACGAACTTGAACAACTGCGCCGCATCCGCGCCGCGAATCGTATCGGCCGGAACCGCGACGATCGGACTCTGTCGGTGCAATTCCCGAATGCGCTTCTCTTCGGCCATCTGCTCGGGCGTTCTCTCGATCTTCGGAAGCTTGGCCGTATCACTCATTGAACTGCCTTGAAAAGGGTCAGGTCGGTTCGGGCACCTCGTAAGCCGTGATGGGACGCACGATTTAGCGGATCGTCCAGATTCAGGACTTCATAGACGACGGCGATAAAGCGCCCAGTGGTTGTCGTTCCAAAGACGACCGGCCGGCCCGTTGAGCCACTGACATCGTGCGACGCGTTCGGATCAAGGATGACGGACTCCACTTCCTCTGGGGTCAAGCCGTGCTCGGCAATGTGAGCGGTGTTGCCGTCGGGATCACTCGCGTCATCCCAGTCGACGAGGGCGTGTTCCATTCCATTGGCTCTATTCTTGTTGGCACTGCGAAGCACTACAAGGGCAAGGGCGCCCTTCTGCCAACTGCCTTCCGAATCCGCCGCACCACCTCCTCGTCCGTCGGGTACGGCGACTTCAATGCCGGTCGCAGCGGCAGCGGAATCTCGTCCATCCGGTAGACCGTCCCCGGCGCGCTGATCCCGGTCGCGGCCGTCGTGATGTGGACGCGCGCCAGGCGGCTCGTGTGCGTCACCTTCGGGTCGAGAACGATCGTCGGCGTGCGGGCCAGGTGGTCGATCGCGGGCTGCGGCATCGTCGCCCCGGGGTCGGCGCCGAGGACCAGTGTCGCGTCGTTGTCACCGCGCACGAGCATGTCGATTGTGGAGAACTCCCCCGGGTTGAATCGCGGGTAGCCGCGGCTCAGGTTGATGCCGAACGGGAACGCGGTCGTGTACCGCAGGACGACGTCCGCCCCGGTCACGTTCCCATGCCCGCGCATCGGCATAGCCACGAACTTGGTGAACGCGTTCAACTCGGCCGCGAGCATCAAGATCGCCGCGGAGTTCATGTGCTTGCCGCGGGTCATCGACAGTCCCATGCCGAAAAATAAGACCCCGAAACGGGCCCGCTTCATCCGATCTGCCAGGTCGCGGAGCTGCTCGACGGTCACGCCCGTCTCCGCGAGGAGCTGCTCATCGACCGGTTGGCCCTTGATCAGTGCCCGCAGCGCGGTGAGGACTTCGAAGTCCTTCGTCGGCCGGACCTGGAGGAAAATGTCCGCCGCCTTGGCGCTGGGGGTTTCGCGGATGTCTACCAGGACCATCGTCCGGCCCTTGCGGCCGTTGGGCACGTGCTTGCCCTTCTGCATGATGGTGTACTTGGTGAAGTGTCGCGGGTGACACTCCGCCGGGTTCCCGCCCCAATAGATGATCAGATCGGCCCGGTTCTTGACTTCGCCCAGCGTGCAGGAGACCTTGCCACCCAACTGGGCGGCGATTTCCGTGGGGCCGT
>DATFWZ010000188.1:0-12018 GCA_035258765.1 Gemmataceae bacterium | reverse complement strand
GGCTCGAGGACGGCCCACAACTCGTCGCTCATCCGGGCCGGGTACGCGGAGGCGGTCGACATCCGTGTCGGTTTCATGCCCGCGAAACTACCCTTGACCGATCAACGGATTCAAGGCTATTTTCCCCACAGGCACTAAGGGAGCGGTTGGGTGAATGAACCGGGTGGCGACACGCATCGACGTGCATTGATGCGTGTGCGGGGCGGTTGCGCGCCGGTCACGGGTGGACGGTAGCCCAACAAACCCCGTCATCACGATGACGGGGCTTGACACCTTACGTTACATCTGCAGCGACCGGTTCGGCGGCAACGCCTCACGGGAACCGGTCGAAGAATGCGTCGATCTCTGCGTCCGACGCTTCCCACCGCCGGCCGCGCGCCTCGCGCATGGCCACCAGCCCGAGCAGGCTCAGCGGGTCCTCTGCCACGAACCGGGCGGCGCCCTTCGTCGCCCGCCACTCCTCCGGGTCCTCGCGCCGGCCGGTCTTCGCGCGCGTCACCCGGTAGCCCTTCGCCACCAGCGCCAGGTACGCCGGCACCAGGACGTTACCCGCGCTAACGATGGTCGGCATCGCGGACGCCTCCGCCCCGCCGCCGAACGACAAGTTCACCGGCCGCGGCGGCTGGTGAGACGTTCAACCCTGAAAAGCCGTCATGCCGCCGCGGTCCGGTGCAACGTCAGGTTCGGCCTGCCCTCAAACGCCCCCTCATTCCTCTGCCAACACGAGGCGTAATCCGATGCAGCCGTCGTGATACCAGTGCTCGATCTGATAGCGTTTCGAGACGGTGCAATGAATGGCCCAGTTGTGAAAGCACCCGCCACGGAGGACGCGTTCCTCGCTTGCTCCATACGCCGGACTACCGTCTCCCGGAATTGCACCGACATCTGTCGTATAGGTGTCCTGGCACCATTCCCAGACGTTTCCAGACATATCGTAGAGGCCAAGTTGGTTTGGGGCCTTCTGGGCCACCTCATGGGTGTGGTCACCGCCTCGTCGGTCGTACCACGCCACGCGGTCGATGTCGTTGCTGCCGCTGAAGCGGAACCCGTCCCGCCAATGGGGGCCGCCGCGCGCCGCGTACTCCCACTCGGTCTCGGACGGCAGCCGAAAGAACGCGTTCACGCCTGATGCTTGGGCCAGCATATGGCCGCGAAGTCCGCTTTCGTTGAGCCGGTGGAGAAACCCGTCCGGTCGCCGGATCTCGTCCCAGGAGACATTCTCCAAGGGCAGGTCCGCCCCCCTGCGGCCGGAGGGGTTGTCCCCACCCATCACGTGTGCCCACAGTGCCTGGGTCACCGGGACCGTTGCGACGAAGAAACTTCGGACCTCGATCTGGCGCACGTCGTCGCCCGTTCCGAAGCCGTACGGGCGGCCGTTCGTGCCTTCGACATGGACCAACTCGAGCATGCGGGCCTTGTCGTCGTCGTTCCATTTGTAGCGGATCGAATTCATGCTCAGTTCCGTCGTGCCAATAGTGACCCTGCGCGACCGGTCGATTTGTGCGGGAATCGCCCCGCCGAACTTGTTATTAGCTTGCGCCGGCGCAACCTATCACAGGCACGAGCCGGGCGGCCAACTCCGCCCGGAACTGTATCCCGCGCCTTCGCTTGCGCCCCGGCCGCCCGACCGGGGCCGCGCAATCTATCCCGCTAAAGCACCTTGCGCCCTTCATCCCACATCCAGCGGGCTCCGCACCGCCTGACCCCCCTTGTTCAGCACGTGCGTGTAGATCATCGTCGTGCTCACGTTCTCGTGACCGAGCAGTTCCTGCACCGTCCGGATGTCGTACCCGTCCTCCAACAGGTGCGTGGCGAAGCTGTGCCGCAGCGAGTGGCTCGTCGCCCGCTTGCGGATGCCGGACTCCCGGACGGCCCGCGTCATTGCCCGCGAGACTGCCGCCTCGTGCGCGTGGTGCCGCCGCACCGCGCCGGTCCGCGGATCCTTCGACATCTTCGCCGACGGGAATACGTACTGCCAGACGAATTCCGCCGCCGCGCTCGGCAGCTTGCGGTCCAGGGCGTCCGGCAGGTACACCCGCCCGAACCCCGCGGCCAGGTCCTTCTCGTGTAACAGCCGGACTCGCTCGATGTGGGCCGCCAGGTCGGGCCGCACCGCCGCCGACAACATCGTCCGCCGGTCCTTGTTCCCCTTCCCCTCGCGGACCGTGACCTCCCCGCGGCTGAAGTCGATGTCCTTCACTCGCAGTCGGAGACATTCCAACTATCGCAGCCCGCTTCCATACATCAGTTGCCCCATCAGGCGATACGTGCCGTCCAGCTTCGACAACACCCGCCGCACCTCGTCCCGCGTCAGGACCACGGGCAGCCGGTTCGACCGGTTGGCCCGAATCACCCCCTCGATCCGCCCCGGATCGACTTGCAACACGTCGCGGTAAAGGAACAGCAGCGCGCTGAACGCCTGGTTCTGGGTGCTGGCGCTGACATGCCCATCGACGGCCAGGTGGGTCAGGAACTGGTTGATCTCCGCGGCACCCATCTCCTGCGGATGTCGTTTCCCGTGAAACAGGATGAACCGCCGGCACCAGTCGTGGTAGGCGTCCTCGGTGCGGATCGAGAAGTGTCGGACCCGACAGGCGTGCCGGAGCCGCAGCGGCCGGAGTACATCACCGCGCCGCCGGGCGGGGCCGCGGAGGATGGCCACGTTGCGCTTTGGGCTCCGGCGCCGGTTCGACCCTCGCTGGCGCTTCGGGCTCCACCGAATCCGGCTCCAGCGCCGGCTCAACCATCGATGGCGCTCTTTGAAGCTGCGCTCGTGGAGTCAGCGGCGAAAGTGAACATTGGGCCGCAGGCCGAAGCGTGAGCGACGCCGCGGTGCACGAGAGGAGCCGCGCCCCAAGCAACGGTGGTCTCGACTGTTCCGCCGCGACCTCGCTCACGCTTCGGCCTGCGGCGGCTTGGGCGAGCGCAACTTCAAAGCTGGCGCTTCGGGCTTCGGGAGTCGCCGCCGGCGACGCTTCACAGGTAGCGGATCCGCTTGTTTACGTCCGTGTTTACCGAGTGATAGGGGGTGGTGAGGTTGCCGCTCCCGAAGGTCGCCTTCTGCGCCTCGCAGTCGTCGTCGCCGAGGGCGTTGTTGAAGATCGTGTTCAGGTACTCGATCCCCAGCTTCGACGGCCGCATCTTGGCCGGGTCGTAGAAACTCGGGTGCATCTGCCGGGCGTGGATCAGCCCCCACCGGTCCCGGAAGTCGTTGGCCGGGACGCTCGACACGTGGAACCCCTTCTCCACATCCCACTGCAAGATGCTGACCGCGTTCACCTGCCCGTCGAGCAGCATGTCCACCGCGTTGCCGCCGAGCTGGGCCGCGTAGAACCGGTCGAACAGGATCGGCCGGCCGCCCCGCTGGGTGTGCCCGACTTTACGAGTGAAGATCGCGGCCCGGGCCGACTCGTTCCGCCGCTTGCTCGTGAAGTAGTCGTCCCCCAGCCGGGCGATGAGCAGGCTGCGCAGCGCCTCCGAGGCGCCCGAGAGGATCTTGTTCCCGGCCGGGTCGGTGCTCGACAGCTCGGCCCCGAGCTCCTGGCCCTGCTCGTCCACGATCCCCTCGCCGCACAGGATCACCACGTTTTTTTGCAGGTTGTAGATCTCCTTGATCCGGTCCACGAGGGCGTCGGAGTTGAGCGGGTGCTCCGGGACGAGCAGGATGTCCGGCCGGCCGTAGCACGACCCGAGGGCGATGTACCCTGAGTGCCGGCCCATGACCTCGATGATCGCGATGCGCCGGTGGCTCTCCGCGGTGGTGCGAATGCGCTCGACGCCGGCGGCCGAGACGTAGACCGCGGTCGCGTAGCCCGGGGTGACGAAGTTGATCATCTTGCCGAGGTCGATCGGCTCGGGTGAAACCCTGCGCGAGTACTTGCACTCCCCGTCCGGGAGCGACTCGCGGACCCACTCGTCCGGCTCGTTGCGATAATTGAGGCCGAGATCGTTGTCGATCGTCTTGGGGGCCAGCACGGCGGGCAGCGATTCGCCGAGGGCCTGCATGCCGTTGAGCGTGCCGTCGCCGCCAACGCAGACGAGCCCCTCCACCTTGAGCCGGTGCAGGCGATCGACGACGGCGGCAATTGTGGGGTGGTCGTCGGCGTCCACGTAGTCCCTGGATGCCCCCAGGATGGTGCCCCCAAATGTCGGGTCGAGCTCGGGGATGCAAGTGTAGAGGGGGTTCAGGTGGACGTGCGGGACGCGGGGGTTTAGCAGGCCGCTGAACCCCTTGATGATGCCGACCAGCTCGACGCGCCTCTGGTTAGCGCGGGTGACGGCCCCGGCGATGGTGGCGTTGAGGGCCGGGGTGTCCCCGCCGGCGGTCAGGATGGCGATTCGCTTCATGGGTTGGGGGTCAGGAGTCAGGGGTCAGGAGTCAGGGGTCAGTCTAAGTCAGCGGGCGCGAATCCGCAGTAGCTGAATTCGTGAGAATTCAGCGGATTGCGGCGGCCGAACGCTGAATTCTTACGAATTCAGCTACACCAACCTCCCGGAAGTTTCCGGGATTTCACGGACGCGGCGGGCCGGGCGGTGAGAGTAAGAATGTCGTCGTGCGCGCCGGGGGACTCGTCGGATGGAAGCCAACTTGACTCGCGAACCAGGCGTCGCAACCGACGGCGACTTGTTGAAGGCCTTCGCCGAGCGGGCCGACCAGGCCGCGTTCACCGAGCTGGTGGAGCGGCACGGCCGGCTGGTCCTCGGCGTCTGCCGGCGGGTATTAGCGGATGCCCCCGACGCGGACGACGCCTTCCAGGCCACGTTCCTCATCCTCGCCCGGAAGGCCAGGACGGTCCGGCGACCGGAGCGGCTGGGGAGCTGGCTCTACGGGGTGGCCCTCCGGTGCGCGTTCCGGGTGCGTGCGACCGCCCGCCGGGCGAAGGAACAACCCATGCCCGACGTGCTGCCGGCCCCGGCCGAGGCGGATACCGACTGGGCGGACGTCCGCCCGGTGCTGGACGCGGAGATCGGCCGGCTGCCGGACAAGTTGCGCACGGTTCTGGTGCTGTGCGAGCTCCAGGGGCTGGACCGGCCCACGGCCGCCGCCCGACTTGGGGTCCCCCTCGGCACCGTGTCCAGCCGGCTGTCGCGGGCGAAGGAGGCGCTGCGCCGCCGGCTAATCCGGCGGGGGATCACGCTGTCGCTGGTCGCGGTCGGCCTGGTGCTGACGCGCGCCGCGGCGACGGCCGCGGTCCCACCGCCGCTGGCCGCGGGGGCGGTCGCGGCCGGCGTCCGGTTCGCCGTCGGGACTGGCAGCGGCCTGCCCGCTGCCGTCGCAGCGCATGTGACGCAGGCCATGTGGGCGAAGAAGGTGCTCGCCCGGGCGGTCATCGGGGTATTGGCCCTCGGCCTGATTCTCCTCCTCATCTGGGGCGGGTCGCGACTGCTCCGGCCCGACGACCGAGGGCGGATCAAAGGGAATTGGGTGTTCGTCTCGTTCAATTTCGCCGGGAATGACTTCCTCATCGGCGGCCATCCGGTCACGGTGGACGAGACGACGTTCCGGTTCGGCATCACTCCAGGGTACTTGCTCGACCCGTCGAAATCGCCCAAGGCGATCGACATGCAGGTCCCCAACGCGGACGGGCAAATGGTGTGGTGTGAGGGGGTGTACGAGCTGACCGACGACCGGCTGACCGTCCACCTCGCCATGCCGGGCCTGCCGCGGCCGCAGTCGATCCAGCCCGCGGACCCGACGCGAGCAGTGGTGTTTGTGTTGGAGCGGGTGAAGGAGTGAATGGGCGTCGCCCGCATCAGGACGGACTCTGACCTGACTCGGGCCGGGGGACCTCTCCGAGTCGACGGTGGGCGAGGAGGATGGCGTCGTGCAGTTTCCGTTGCAACAACTGTCGTGGCGGCAGGCCGGTCAGGTACTCCGCCACGCGGATTCCACTCGCCTCCAGTTCCAGTAGTTCGACGTGCTCGGTCGTCTTCCCGGCGCACAGGATCAGGCCGATCGGCTCGTCCTCCCCCTCGCGCCACTCGTGCCTCTTGAGCCAGCGAAGGTAGAGTTCCATCTGCCCCTTGTCCGCGGCCTCGAACGCCCCGAGCTTCAGCTCCACCCCGACCAGCCGCCGGAGCCGGCGGTGGTAGAAGAGCAGGTCCAGGTAATAGTCCTTGTGATCGACGGTCATCCGCTTCTGCCGGGCGACGAAGGCGAAATTGCCTCCAAGTTCGAGAAGGACCGTCTCCAGCCCGTAGGACCGCCTGTTCCAGGTCCGACTCCTGGAAGTCAGCGGGCAAGCGGAGGAAGTCGAGGACGTACGGGTCGCGGAACACGAGGTCGGGGGTGAGCCGGTCCTCGTCGCGGAGGGCGTCGAGGTCGGCCCGGATCACTTTCGCGGGCCGCTTAGCGATCGCGGTCCGCTCGTACATCATGCCGCGGATCTTGTCCCGCAATGTGCGGACGCTCCACCGCTCCAGCCGGCACATCTCGGCGTAGAAGTCGCGCTTCAGGTCGTCTTCGAATGGAATAATCGCTAGGAAATGAGACCAGCCCAATTGTCCGGACAGCGCCTGGACAATCTTGCGATTCGGAAACGCGTCCGCCAGCTGAATCATCCGCAGGAGCTGCGCTTTGCTGAAGCCAATGCCGTACTCTGCGGTCAATTGTCGTGACAGTGTTACGACAATCTCCTCGCCGTATTTGGCACGACGTTCGCCCAGGATTTCCCGGCGAATCCGATCACCGATCGACCAGTACAGGAGCACCAGTCCCGCGTTGACCGCGCGGGCAACCGTACTGCGGCCGGCATCAATGATCGTCCGCAGGTCGCCGAGCAGTTTCTCGGCGTCTGGAGCTGACTCGACGCGCTTCAACGTCTTCGTTGAACGCGGCTTCTTCTTCGACTGCATGGGCGCACTCCCTTTTGGAGCCCGAGAGCATACCACGCCGAGGTTTCCCGAGGGAATCCGAGTCGGCGTGTGAGTTCGGGCGGTCCGGCTCGTCATCCCTTCGACCCGCCGCGGAGCCCACCATGAAGTTCCACATCTGTGCCTTGATTGCTGCGATTGTGCTCGCGGTTCCGACCGCCCGGGCCGACGGCCCGCGTGCCGACGTGCAGGAGAGCATCCGTCGCGGGCTCGAATGGCTGGCGCGAAACCAGAACAAGACCGATGGTCACTGGGCGGCCCACGGTGGGCAATACCCGACCAGCATGACCGCCCTGGCCGGCATGTGCTTCCTCCTGGAGGGAAGCACCCTTCGCGAAGGCCAGTACAGCGCGAATCTCAAGAAGGCGGTCGAGTGGTTCATGAAGCGCTCGCAGCCGAATGGCCTCCTGGGCAACCCGAACAACCCGACCGAGGCCAACCACTACATGCACGGGCACGGCTATGCACTGCTCTTCCTGGCCTGCGTGTACGGCGAGGAGGACGATGCCCAACGGCGCACTGATCTGGAGCGGATCCTGATCAAGGCGGTCGAGTTCACCGGCAAGGCGCAGACGTCGATGGGCGGGTGGGGGTACGCGTCCGCGGCCGACAACGGGGACTGGGACGAGGGGTCGGTGACGGTCACCCAACTCCAGGGGCTGCGGGCGGCGCGGAACGCGGGCATCCCCGTCCCCAAATCGGTGATCGACAAGGCGGTCAAATACCTGCAGGAGTGCACGAACGCCGACGGCGGGATCCGCTATCAGTACCGTGCAGCGGGGGACTCACGCCCGGCGATCACCGCGGCCGGGGTGGCCTGCGCGTTCAGCGCGGGGGACTATTCGTCTGACTTTGCTAAGAGGTGGATCAGCTTCTGCCACCGGAACATGCCGTTCGGCAAGGGCCGGCAGCCGCACGACGAGTACCAGAACTACTACTTCGCCCAGGCCGTGTACGTCCTCGGCGAGGTCCGGTTCAAGCAGCTCTTCCCCGCGACCCCGGTCGCCCAGTGCCTGCGGTGGAGCGATTTTCGGGAGGTGATGTTCGACTATTTGAAGAAGAACCAGTCCGCGGACGGGAGCTGGTCGGGCAACTGGGTCGGCCCGGTGTTTGGGACGGCGACCGCGCTGACCATCCTGCAGCTCGAAAACAACACGCTGCCAATTTACATGCAGTAAGTGATTCGAGCGAGGGCGTGCCGCTATGGCCAGCTTCATCCATCAACCAGGCATCAAGCCCGCACCAAGCTCGGTCGAATTGGGACGAGGCGCAGACGGGATCGTCGTGGAGGTCCTTGATCACCCGGGGCTCGTAATCAAGGACATGAATCACTCGTTCAAGCTGGGCCGGAATCGCGTGGTCCTCGAGCTGCGGGTGTTGCACGCCGTTCTGGAGGCGACCGGGGGATTGGGGGCGACTCGTGTATTCAACTGCGGGACGGATAAGCGGGAATGTTCGTGGCTGGTGCGAGAGCGGGTGTTCGACGTTGAACCCCGGGGAAGTCGGGCGGCGAGAACAGCATTGGTCGAACTCATTCTGCGTATTCATCCGAACGCAGACGTGAACTTGATGATGTTGCCCGATCCTACCTTCGATAACGTCCGCTGGGGGTACACGGAGGCAAATCCGGAGCCTCGGTGGATACTGATCGACCCATAACTTCGCATGTTCCAAAGGATTTAGCCGCGGGGCTGAGAAATTCTCGTGCCGCGACCGCCGGAAGCGCGCACCATGAGAGGAGTCTATTCCCTCAGGGGCCCGGCATGGCCACGGCACCGCTCAATCGCATCCTCGGCCACCTGCGGGTGTCCGTCGCGGACGCGCCGGACGCGGACCTGTTGCACACATTCCTCGGCAGCAGGGATTCAGGTGCGTTTGCCGCCATCGTCCGCCGCCACGGCCCGACCGTCCTCAATGCCTGTCGCCAGGTCCTTCGGCAGGAGTCGGACGTCGAGGACGCGTTCCAGGCGACCTTCGTGGTCCTGCTCAAGAGCGGGCACGCCATCAAGAGCCGGCAGTCGCTCGGGAGCTGGCTTTTCGGGGTCGCCCACCGCGTGGCCGTGAACGCCAAGTGCCGGCGCGCCAGGCTCGAGTCCCGCGAGCGCACCAACGAGGAGCCGCCGCACCCGGCCGGCGATCCGCCCGACCTGTCGTGGCGGGAGGCCAGTGCCATCCTGCACGAGGAGCTGAACCGGTTGCCGGACAAGCTCCGGCTGCCGCTCCTGCTGTGCTACCTCGAAGGCAAGAGTCGCGACGAGGCGGCGGCCGAGCTAGGCTGGTCGGCGGGCGTGGTGAAGGGGGCGCTGGAGCGGGGCCGGCTGCGTTTGCGCGACCGGTTGCAGCGGCGGGGCATCGCCCTCTCCGCCGGCCTCCTGACCGCGGTTGCCGCCGGCACCGGGTCGGCCGTGCCGCCCGCGTGGGTGGACTCCGTGGTGTCGTTCGCCGGTTCCGGGACGTTCCGGCCGGCCGTGTCCACCCTCGCCCGGGGAGTCGCACCCATGACCACAACCGCCCGCATTTGGGCCACCGCATTGACCGTCGTCGTCCTGGTCGGGATCGGAACCCTGATCGCCGCGTCCACGTCGCCGGACGCCGCGAAGCCGCCGAAGAAGGACGCCCCGGCGCCCGTGGCCAAGGACGCCGCGAAGTCGGCCGGCGAGAAGCTCGTCGTCACCGGCAAGGTGACCGACGCGGCCGGAAATGGCATTGCCGGGGCCAAGCTGTACGTCCCGTACCTGAAGAAGGATCCGCCCGTCTCGGAGGATGACGTTGGCACCAGGGGCATCGGCGAGACGGCCCGCGACGGGACTTACAAGGTGGAGATTGAGAAGTCCGAAATCACCCGCTACCTGATCGTGGGGGCCGAGGGGCACGCGATCGGCTGGGCCGACCTCGAGAACGCGACCGGGACGCAAGAGGCGACTGTGAAGCTGGTCAAGGACCTGCCGGTCGAGGGCCGGGTGATTGACACCGAGGGCAAGCCAGTCGTGGGGGCGACCGTCGCGGTCAGTTCCGTCCTGGCCCCGGCGGAGGGGAAGCTGGACGAGTTCCTGACCGGCTGGAAGAACGAGTGGAACGACGCTCTGCGGCTCGTGAACGAACGGATGTACATGCCGCTCGAGTCGCTTCACGGCAATGGGAGGACGGACAAGGACGGGAAGTTCACTCTCAAGGGGATCGGGGCCGAGCGGATCGCCGTCGTCGAGGTAAGCAGTCGCGGCCGGGCCAAGGCGACGGTTTACGTGGTCACCCGCGCCGGCCTGGATGCCGCGCCAATCAACAAGGCCGCGCACGACCGGATCTCGGCCGAACTCCGCATCCCGGGCCAGCCGCCGCTCTTGTCCGGGCCGAAGGCCGAGCTGGTCGTCCCGGGTACCAAGGTGATCGAGGGGACGGTCACTGACGCCGAGAGCGGCAAGCCGATGCCGGGCGTCATCGTTACATCGGGGTCCGGTTACAACAGCCAAGTGATGGCGACCGCGGACAGGGATGGAAAGTACCGGCTGACCGGACTCGAGAAGAACCGCGAGTACCTGCTCCATTCGATGATGCGGGATGAGAAGAAGACGTCATATCTGAGCTGGTCCGCCCGGATCAAGGACACGGAGGCGCTGGCGCCGATTCGGCACGACATTCAGATGACCAAGGGGATCGTCGTCACCGGCCGGCTGATCGACCGGCAGACTGGAAAGGCGATGAATGGGAGCGTCCGCTTTGCCCCACTCCCGGACAACAAGTACTTCGGTACCAAGCCGGCGTACAGCAGTTACTCGGAGGGGGATCGACTCTCCCACGCGGTCGAGGACGGCAAGTTCCGCGTGGTCACCATCCCGGGCACCGCGGTGCTGATGGCCCAGGCCTACGACAACCGCGGCGACACGATCGGCGGCAAGACGGTGAACCCATACCGCCCGGCCGTGCCGGACCCGGACCACCCGAACTATTTCGCCAAGGACGGGGACGGGAGTTATCGGTTCAATGCGGCCAACAACTCGCTGGAGTTCCTAAGCATCCTGCATGCCGTCAAAGTGGTGGACCTGAAACCGGATGCCGGCGAGGTCACGATCGACTTGTATCTGGAGCGCGGGAACACGGCTACCTTGAACGTGGTCGACCCGGACGGCAAACCGCTGGCCGGGGCGACGGTGGCCGGGATCACGGCGTCCTGGCCGCCCACGTTTACCCTGCCGAAGGACACGACCAGGATCTACGCCCTCGACCCGGCGCGGCCGCGGACTCTGTACCTCTTGCACCAGGAAAAGAAACTGGCGGGCTGGGTGCGAGTCCGCGGGGACGAGAAGGAGCCGGTGACCGCGAAGCTGGCGCCGGCGGGGAGCGTCACCGGGAGGCTGATTGACTCGGACGGCCGTGCGATTCCCGGCGTCGCGGTCAGCCTCCAGTTCCCCCCCGGGGCGGGGAACGACCTGTACCGCGACATCTACGCCGGGCGGGCGGCAGCGGTAACCGACAAGGACGGGGCGTTCCGCGTGGACGCGGTGGTGCCGGGAGTGAGATTCACCCTGAGCCTGACCAAGGGGCAGTCGTACTTCCTCGGCGAGCCGCGGATCGGGCAGAAGCAGGTCGAGGCCGGGAAAACGCTCGAGCTCGGGTCGCTGACGGTGAAGGGGCGGAAGTTCGGGGAGTGATTGCGCGTCGCCCCTCAACTCAAATACGCATCCGCTGCCGCGCGCGAGTAGGTCTGTTCCATGTCCAGCGTGACCTCCCGTTCAAGGCTGAGCGGGAGCGGTATCTCGGGGAGCCGCTGGCCCATCGCGAACGGCCGCCGCCACACCGCGAGGAACCGGCCACCTGACGGGGCCGGCTCCCCGACCCGGTACGCCACGCCCGTGGGGGACGGAAGTGGTGCTTGGGCCAGGTTCAGCTCTGCGGACAGGGCGTCCGCGAAGGAAAACCCGGCGGGCCGCGGGTGCACGTCCGCGAGGACCAAGTGGACGCCGTCGTTCAAATAGTGCAAGTAACGCGCGAGATAGGCCGCCCGAGAAGCCGGGCGGTCCTTGTTTCGAGGCGAAACGAGTTCGACGGCCGCGACCAGCCGACCGGCGGTCGTCACGTAGAGCGCCTTGTCCGGGTCCAGCGTCAAAGTTGCTACTTCGACGTCCGGCTCGGTCCTGCGAACAGACGATG
>DATFWZ010000187.1:0-6395 GCA_035258765.1 Gemmataceae bacterium | reverse complement strand
GCGACCATCGCGGCTATCTGCTGCTCCAGCGGGGTCCGGCGATCGGGGGGAATGTCCAGGAGTTTCGCGTACTCGTCCGGGAATCGACCGCGGCGCTTCTGCGAGAATTTCTCGCGGTGCGGCCTCTCGATCGCATCCAGCTCGCGACGGACGTCCGCTGTCTTCACCTCCCAGGCGTTTAGCTCCGCCTCATGCTTCCGGCGGGCCTCGGCCGGCATGATCGGCACTTCGACTTCCTTCCACCCGGCGAAGAATGCCTGGATGCGGTAGTAATCTTCCTGGGTGATCGGATCGAACTTGTGGTCGTGGCACCGGGCACACCCGAGAGTTATGCCGAGGAAGGCCTGGGCGGTGGTGTCGGTGACGTCGTTGAGGATCTCCTGCCGCCGTTGCTCGAGGTTAACCGCGTTGTACTCGTCCGGGTAGTGGCGGAGGAAGGCGGTCGCGATCAGCGCGTTCGAGTCGTCCGGGTACAACTCATCCCCGGCCAGCTGCTCGCGGATGAACTGGTCAAAGGGCTTGTCGGCGTTGAACGAGTCGATGACGTAGTCCCGGTATCGCCACGCGTGTGGGCGGCGGTCGTCGGCCTTGAACCCGTCCGTCTCGGCGAACCGAACTGCGTCGAGCCATGGCAAGGCTTGTCGTTCGCCATACGCCGGCGAGGCGAGCAGGCGATCGACGATCCGCTCGAAGGCCCGGGGGGACTCGTCGGCCAGGAAGGCACTGAGGTCGGCGACGGTCGGCGGGAGCCCGGTCAGGTCGAAGGTTACTCGACGCAGAAGTGTGGCCCGATCCGCGGGCGGGGTGAATTGGAGCTCCTTGGCATCAAGCTGACGGAGCAGAAACGCATCAATCGGGGTCTGGGCCGACTTGTTCGCCGCCGGTACGTCGGACTTGCGGACCGGTCTGAAGGCCCAGTCGTCGGGGAGGTCGGCCGCGGCGGTTGGGACGCCGACCAAAAGAGTCAGTCCCAGGACCAAGGGTCGGCGCATGAGCCGGCTCCTTGCCGGACGGAGGGAGTTAGCGAGCCGGGCTTGGACAATTCTAGGCATATCGTAATCGACCTATCCACACATTCAAAATGAATTGCGGCCGCCGGATCGATGCAAAGTCTAGTTGTGGAATGTTCCGTCTGGTTGAGGTCGGGGATGAAAATAGACTCGGTTTGCCATCAACGCCGGATAGGGATGTGAGCCTCGGGGGGCCGTCCCGCCATGAGTCAATTTTCGATCTAGATTACATCCAAACGCCCGGCTTCAGTCTGGACTTGCGGCTGAAAGTCGCCGCGGCTGTTCCTGCCGCGGGCATCCTCCGTTCACCGCCCAACCGTTGTTGCCATTGGCTTCCCGCCGGGACTCTTACGGCGGTGCCGGGCGACTTGGCCGCCAAAACTGATCCCGGACCCGGGCGTCGGACCTCTGACTGCGAACTACCGTGAGCCACCTCCCCGACCTCTTGCTTGTCACCCACCGCGTCCCGTTCCCGCCGGACCGGGGTGACCGCGTCCGCACGTTCCACCTGCTCCGATTTCTGGCACGGCGTGCCCGCGTGCACCTCGCGTCCCTCGTCGACGAGCCGGTGAGCGACGATACGGTCAAGTTCCTGAGCGGAGCGTGCGCCCGTGTCCACGGTGTCCCCCTGGGGCGAATGCACTCGATGCGCGGCCTGCGGTCGTTCCTTCTGGGTGGCACCATTTCCGAAGGCGTGTTCCGCTCAAAACGGTTCGCCAAACAGATCGAGGAGTGGACCAGCCAGACTCGCTTCAGTGCCGCTGTCGCGTCGTCGGCGAGCATGGCCCGGTACCTCCGAGTGCCCGGGCTTCGGCAGGCGACCAAGATCGTAGACATGGTTGATGTCGACAGCGAGAAATGGTTCGATTTCGCGGCCGCCTCGGGCCAGCCGAAGAAATGGGTGTACCAGACCGAGGCCCGTCGCCTCCGCCGCCGAGAGAAGGCCATTTGTTCGTGGGCCGACGTGGTCACTCTGGTCAGCGACCACGAGGCGGCCGTGATGCGGGAGGTGACCGGGACGGACAACATCCATACCGTGACCAGCGGCGTGGATCTCCGGTACTATGCCCCGGGCCGGCATGGCCCCGAGGCCGGGTGCCTGTTCGTCGGCGCGCTCAACACGCTGCCGAACGTGGATGCCATCACCTGGTTCGCGCACACCGTCTGGCCGCACCTGCGGCACCGGCGGCCGGAAGCCCGGCTCCGCGTCGTCGGCCGCCGGCCGGTGGCAGCAGTCCGCGAGCTCGGCGAGATCCCCGGGATTGAAGTCGTGGGGACCGTGTCGGACGTCCGCCCATACCTGGATGAGGCGGCGGTCGTCGTGGCCCCGCTGCGCTTCGCCCGCGGGCTGCAGACCAAAGTGCTCGAGGCGATGGCCGCGGGGAAGGCCGTTGTTGCCACCCCGGCCGCCCTTGCGAGTTTGGGTGAGCATGGGGATTTGCCCGCCATCGCGGCGAGCGAGCCGGACGAGTGGGTCGAGAGCGTTTGCCGGTTGCTGGAGAGTCAGAGCGAGCGGCGGCACCTCGGCCAGGCCGGACGGCGGTACGCGGAGCAGCACCACAATTGGGACAATTGTCTCGAACCGCTTGGGCACCTACTCCGGAAGCGGGACCAGCTGCCGGTAGCGGTACCGGTGTGACGGGCGGCCGCCCCGTCCCGGCGGCCCGCCACTTCGCAATCCTGACGGCGGCCTTCACCGCCTTCGTCATCTACGGCAGCCTGGTGCCGTTCCACACCCGCCACGTAGATCTCGCGGACGCCTGGGACCAGTATGCGCGGGCCATGTTTCGCGTCCCCCGACTCGCGTCCCGGTCCGACTGGGTGGCCAATGTGCTCTTGTTCGTCCCGCTGGGCTACCTCGCCGCGGGGGCTGTCGCGGTGGACCGCCGGCGACGGCTCGCGGTGGTCGCGCTGGTCCCACTGATGACCGGGCTGAGCGCCGGGCTCGAGTTCGCCCAGATCTGGTTCCCGGAGCGGTACACGTCGCTCAACGACGTGATCGGCGAGACGGTCGGCGGGGCAATCGGGGTCGCGGCGTGGCTCGTGGCCGGGCAATGGGTCACGGACTGGGCCCGGGGATTATGGGCCAACGTGGGCCCCGGCGACTGGGGGGCCCGGGTGCTACCCGTGTATCTGGTGTTTGTCGTTATTGCGCACGGGATGCCGTTCGATTTGACGCTGAGTCCGTGGCAGATCCATCGCAAGTACCAGCGCGGCCGGGAGCCGGACGCGGAGCGAAACGGCGTGCCGAGAATCGCCGCGGCGCCTTCGCCAACTCGAGCCGGCGAAAAGACACTCCTGAACATGTCTTACTTCGTCCCGGTGGGGTGCCTTCTGGCCCGCTTCCCGGGGCGTTGGCGACGGCAGGAGGCGACCGGGCGGGTACTCCTGGCCGGTCTGGTCCTCGCCGCGGGGGTTGAGTCGATGCAGGTGATCGTCTTGAGCCACGAGGCCTACGCGACCGACGCGCTTTCCGCGGGGCTGTTCGTCCTTGGCGGCTGGCTCCTCTCCATTCGCCGGGCGACAATGCGGCCGTGGACTTGGGCCGTTGCAGCGATTGCCTGGATCGTGGCCCTTGCGGCTGCACTCTGGATGCCATTTGACGGAGAGTTCCAACGATTCGTTGATCGAATCGAACACGGCGACTGGGTGCCGTTCGTTGATTTTGCCGCGGGGGATTACCTGACCGCGTTCAACCGTATCGTGAGCCGGCTGGTGCTGTTCGCGCCGCTCGGGTTCCTCCTGGTCCGAGCCGGGATGACCGGGCGGGTCGCCACGGCAGTCGGGGGAATCGTCTCCGGGACGATCGAGGTCGGGCAAGCGGCGCTGACGACCCATCGACCGAGCGCCAGCGACCTCATTCTGGGGGCAATCGGTGCGGGACTTGGCGGGATCATTGCTATCCGGGTGGCCGCCGCCGACCGTGCGGCCGCCGGTGAGTGATCGCGGCCCTTCTATCATGGACTGCGAACACCCACGGCGACGGAGGGGGCGTGGCGACGACGGACCGTTCGCGGCAGCGCGGGATGAGCCACCGGGAAATCGCCAAGTGGCTCGCCAGGGCGGCCGCGAACCTGGTCGCTCTGCCTTTCCTCATGCTGCACGCCCTCAAGGTCCCCATCCTCGGGAAGGACCGGGCCCTCGAGGGATCGACGCAGCTACTCGCGTTAGCGCCCGGCCTGTGCGGGGACTACCTGCGGCGGGCCTTCCTCGGCTGGACGATCGCCCAGTGCGACCCGTCCGCGTCGATCGGGTTCGGGACCATTCTCTCGAAAACCGCCACCCGGATCGGGGCGAACGTGTACGTCGGGCCGTATTGCTCTCTCGGGTCCGTGACGATTGAGCGGAACGTTTTGATCGCTACCGGCGCTCACATCCTGAGCGGGGCCCGCGTGCACGGGACGGGCGACGTTTCGCGACCCATTCGCGAACAGCCCGGAGAGTTCGTCCACATCACGATCGGGGCCGGCGCGTGGATTGGGGCCGGGGCCGTGGCGATGGCGGACGTCGGCCCGGACGCAATCGTCGGGGCCGGGGCGGTGGTCACCACGCCGATCCCCGGTCGCGTGATCGCCGCGGGGGTGCCGGCGCGGGTGATCCGAGATCGGGACAGTAGCTCACCGGCCGCCGAGTAGTCGTCAATCCTGGTCCGACTTCCTGCGCTGAATGTGATCGCCGATCAAGCTTTCGATGGCGAACGGGTCGGCGGGCTTGGTCAGGTAATGGTCGAACCCGGCCGCCCGGGCGCGCCCTTCTGGGTAGATCCCGCCGAACGCCGTGACCGCGATCATCAGCGGCTTGACCCGCAGCAAGTCGGCCAGTTCCTGCGCGACGCGGAAGCCATCCAGTTTGGGGAGGGCGATGTCGCAGATGATCGCGTCGGGCGGGTCGGCGAGGGCCATCTTTACGCCGGTCTCACCCGTGTACGCCACCCGAACGGCGTACCCGGACGACAGCCGAAGGAAGCGGGCGATCGAATCAGCCGCGTCCATGTTGTCTTCAACGACGAGGACGGAGGCCGTACGCGTGGAGAGGGGTGACGCGGACATTGGCGGACCCAGGCGGGCGCGCACGCAGTGGAATGAGTTGGCGGGCTGGGGCCCGGGGTGATTATAGCCACCGGCGATTGTCCACGCCAAACGGTCCCGAGTGGGGTAAGGCTGCCGAGGCTGCCAGCTTTTTGGAGATACCACCCGGGCACTGTTCTCCCAAATGCCCCGGTTCCCGAGTATCGGCTCCTTCATTGATTCCGGCCGCGACCGCGCCACTCTCCGGCGGAATCTCTTTCCCGAACCGGAATCACCAACTCGAGGCGGAGTCATTGGGTAACCGACGTGCCGGGATCAATTGCACCAAGGTCGCCAAGATCGCCAGCATTTGACACATACCCGCCGGCCAGTTTTCCCCAAATCTCCCGTTCCGGTTGCCGAGACCTCCACGGACACCGTCGTAATGCAACGAAAAGCCGCCCGCGACTACCCCTTGATCACGCCGATCGGCCGCATCCGGGCGACCTTTCGCGACAGCCCGGCCCCGTCAACGACGTCGACCACGTCATCGACGTTCTTGTAAGCGTTCGGCTGTTCCTCCGCGAGTCCGCGGCGGCTCTGGGCCATGGCGATGACCCCCCGAGCCTCCAACTCCTTCTCGATCTTGCGCCCGCCCGCCGCGGCCACCGCAGCGGTCCGGCTCATCGCCCGACCGGCCCCGTGGCACGTTGTCCCGAACGTCCGCTCCATGCTCCCGGGCATGCCCACCAGCACCCACGACGCCCGCCCCATATCCCCCGGGATGATGACCGGCTGGCCGGTCGCCTTGTAGGCCGCCGGCAGCTCCGGATGCCCGGCCGGGAAGGCCCGCGTCGCGCCTTTCCGGTGGACCCACACCTTCTTCTTCCGCCCGTTCAACGTGTGCTCCTCGAGCTTGGCGATGTTGTGGGCCACGTCGTAGACAAGGTCCATCCCCAAGTCATGCCACGACGAGCCGAACACCTGCTCGAACACCTCGCGGGCCTGGGTGGTCAGGAGCTGGCGGTTGCAGAAGCCGTAGTTGGCCGCGGCCCGCATGGCGCCGATGTACCGCCGGCCCTCCGGGCTGTCGGCCGGGGCGCAGGCGAGCTGACGGTCCGGGAGCTCGATCCCGTACTTCGCGTGCACATTGCGGAAGACCGCGAGGGCGTCGTCGCAGACCTGGTAGCCCAGCCCCCGCGAGCCGGAATGGATCAGGACGCACACCAGGTCCTTTTCCAGGCCGAACGCCGTCGCCACCCCCTCGTCGAACACGTGGTCAACGACCTGGACTTCCAGGAAGTGGTTGCCACTGCCGAGGGTGCCGCACTGTTCGCTGCCGCGCTTGACGGCGTGGTCGGAGACGTTGTCCGGCTCG
>DATFWZ010000186.1:0-2557 GCA_035258765.1 Gemmataceae bacterium | reverse complement strand
TGGAGCAGGGCCCCGAGCGTGGTCCGGGTTGGGATGACGGTCGCGGAGAACTCGATCCCGCCGTCGCGCCAGGACGGGAAGGCCTGCTTGTTGGACTCGTAGGAGAAGAACTCACTCTTGCGGACGGCCGTGGCGTTGCCGGTAATGATGCTGAACCGGTAGACCGGGAGCGGGTCGCGGGTCGAGTAGATCGAGTCCGCCAGTGTCCACCAGTCTCCGACCACGAATTGCAGGGACGTCTGCGATCCGGAGAAATACGGGCCGACGATCCGGACTGGGACGTGCTCGGGGTGTCCCACCTCTTTGATCATCCAGAGGGCCTGCTGGAAGGCCTGCTTATGGATGCCCCCCATCGGCGTTTCCCCGACCAGGAACACGACGCACAGGCCGGGTTGATCGATCTTCTTCGCCTTGTCCTTTCCGTGCCGGAACAGGAGGACGCCGGGCTTTCGGACGTGCAGGCTGCTCGGAGGTTCGCCGGGCCTGGGCTTCGTCTTCCGGTCGACGTCCCAAGGCAGCCAGCATCGGTCGAGGATGTAGCCGTCCTTCTTCTCGACGGCCCGCTGGATCGCGTCCACGACCTGGTCGAACGCGTAGCCGTAGGGGGAGTCGATCGGGTCCGGGACGGTGGCAATCAGGAACTCAGTCTTGTAGCCGTGGACGTTGTGGCGGATCTCATCCACCGAGTTCAAAGTCCCGTTTTCATGGCTCTTGTGAAACTCGAAGACGGGAACGAGTGGCAAGTATCGCTCTTCCGCCGGAACCGGCGCCGGCGGCGTGTCGGCGTCCTTCTTCTCTTCCTTCTTCGCGACCGGGCCCGGCGTCGGGGTGACGCCGGACGGGACGCCGACGGCGAAGACGCCAAGGATCCCGGTTAACAGCAACCAGGGCAGGGGGGCGGCTTTGGGCTTTTCGGGTTCGGCCACGGGCAGCACCAGCGGGAGTCACCGCGCCCCGGGCCGGGACGCGCGTCGGCTCCCGGCGAGGCGCGTCCGTGCGTGGCCGGAGGTGAGGGCGGCAGTGTAGACCGAACCGGCCGCGGCGCACAAGGCGGATTACAGTCCTCGACTCCCTACGCCGCCGTCATAAATTGATCGTCACCGATTTCGGCCACATTATTGGGAGACGGAGATGGGCAACCCCGCGGGCGTCCGGGCGAAGAAGCGCGAGAAGCGGCGTAAGAAGCACGACAAGCGGCTGGCCGAAAAGGCCGCCAAGCCCGGTAAGAAATGACCCTGCCTTCAACTTGAAACTTGAAACTTGAAACTAACTACTCGTACGCCGCCATCTCCGGCGTCAGGTTCGCGTTGCAGTAGACGTTCTGCACATCGTCGTGCTCGTCGAGCAGGTCGAGCAGCTTCGCGACCTTCTTGCCGGTTTCCAGGTCCACGTCAAGCATCGTCTTCGGGACCTGTTGAATCTCGGCCGTGTCCGGCTTGATCCCGGCCGCCTCGAGGGCGGCCTGCACCGCGTTGAAAGCGGTCACGTCGCTGGTGACCTCGAAGCTGTCCCCGTCCCGCTTCAGGTCCTCGGCCCCGGCTTCTAGGACGACGTTCATCAAGGCGTCCTCGGTCGTCTGCGCCGCGGGGATGATGAACACCCCTTTGCGGTCGAACAGGTAGGCGACGGACCCGGGGCCGCCCATGTTGCCGCCGCCGCGCTCGAAAGTCTTGCGGACCTCGCCATTCGTGCGGTTGCGGTTGTCGGTCAGGATGTCGCAGATGATGGCCGAGCGGCCGGGCCCGAACCCCTCGTAGACCAGCTCCTCCATCTGCGCGCCTTCGAGCTCGCCGGTGCCGCGCTTGACGGCCCGCTCGATATTGTCGCGGGGCATGGAGACGGCCCGGGCCTTGTCGATCGCGTAGCGCAGCTTGAGGTTCGTGTCCGGGTCGCCGCCGCCGGCCCGGGCGGCGATGATGATGTAGCGGCTGAGTTTGCTGAACAGCTTGGCGCGTGCCGCGTCCTGCTTGCCCTTGCGGACGGCGATGTTCGCCGAATGGGAATGCCCGGCCATGACGCCTCCTCGCCGCGGGGCCCGTCAGTTGCCCGCCGGAATACCCCTTCACTCTAGGGCGCTACCGGGGGCTCGCAAGGCCGGCGCGCCAGTGGTCCGCCGCAACTGATGCGGGCAGTACCCGAACTCGCCAAGGTTCGGGCGGTCTGGCGCTCCCGGCGCCGAACTCCGACAAGTTCGGTACGGACTCAGTCAGCCGCACCGGCCGCTAAATGAGCGTTCGCGATTCGGCGGCATGGCCACGGTTTTCGCGAACGTCGAAGTAGCTGGATTCGTGAGAATTCAGCGGACTGCGGAGGCCGGGCGCTGAATTCTCACGAATTCAGCTACTGCAGACTTGCGCACGCCGACTTTAGTTCCGCCACAGCTCATTCGGTGGTTCGCGGTCCGGTCGGGCGGGGGTCGGCGGCGGGGGCTCGCTGCGCTTCGGCCTCCCCCGCCGGCCGCCCCCCGCCCGACCGGACCGCGGACCACTCAACGGTACCATTAGTTCGCGACGGCCTTCCCGCGACCATTTTGGCGGGACGGTTGCCGGGCGGGGGG
>DATFWZ010000185.1:0-24078 GCA_035258765.1 Gemmataceae bacterium | reverse complement strand
CCCCCCGCCGCACCATCTACTACACCGCGCGAGTTGTCCCGCTTTCGTTTTTGCAGAGCCCCCTAACGCCTCACTTCTCCATCAGCTGATTGACCGGCTTGGCCTTTGGGTCGCGGATGCGGGTCAGGGCCTTTTTCACCGCCGTCTCCAGCCAGCGGTCGTCCTCCGTCACATCGCCCTCGTGCTCAATCGCCTTCTGAATCTTTTCCAGCTCCGGGGTGACCTCGGCCGCGGGCGGGCCCATGAACCCGAGCGCAATCACGGCCGCCCGCCGCCGCTTCGCGTCCTTCTCCTCCCGGACTATCTTGAGAAGCGCCGGTATGGCGGGCTTGCCGATCCGACCCAGGGTGTAGGCGATTGCGTTCTCGCGGGCCGAGGGGTAGTTGGTGTCTCCACTGGTCCAATTCGGATTGGCCTCGTCACCGTCGAGCGACTGGATGAGCGTTGGTATTGCAGGTTCGGCCGCCGGGCCGATCCGCATGAGCGCGTGGACCGCGTGCCAGGTCTGGTTCATGAAATTCGACTGATATTTCTCCGCGGCCACGACCCTGGCCAGCGCCGCGACGGCCGGCGCGGCCCGCGGGCCGAGGTTGTGCAGGTGCTGAATGGCGACATATTGCGGCCCTCCCTTCGTCTCGGCCACCGCCGCGGCCAGCACCTCGACGCACCCGGTGTCATTTGGGTCCAGCTTTGCCAATGAACCGGCGGCATCGACGCGCACCTGCCACGGCTGCGACTTGTCAGTGGCGGCTTTCAGCGCGTCTCGGACCCCGGCCCCGTCTGCCGGGGCGTCCTTGAGTGCGTACGCCGCCCCGGCGCGAACCTCGGACGATTTGTCCTCCTTGAGGGCGTGGAGCAACTCCCCCGTGACCTGCTTCGCGGCCGGCCCGTGCAACGCGCGAGCGGCACTGGCGCGGACGCCGGCGTTCCCTTCCTCGCGGAGCGACCGCAGCAGGCCGGCGACCGTCTCCGGCTTCAATGGCGTGAGGGCCGCCAGCGCTCGGGCCGCGGACGACCGCACCCGCGCGTCCGGGTCCGCGCGCAGGGTGGTCGTCAGCGGACCTTGTGCTTCGGGCGCCGCGAGTTCGCCCAGACGCTCGCAAGCCGAGATACGTCGCCCGACCGGCTGTTTCGAGCCTGCCAGGATGGCGAGGAGCTGGGCGGTCCGCGGATCCCGACGGCGAGCGAGAACGTCCTCCGGGCGTGTCACCGGCCCCCCGAACGCGGCCGGACACTTCGCAAGCGCCTCGCGACGGAGGACGGTCAGCTCGTCGGCCGGGATCGCGGACAGCACTCCATCCACGCTCCGTCGCCGGCCGGCGAGGGCCTCGGCGAGCGCCATCTGTTCTGACGCCGGCCGATCGTCCGGGGCGAGTCGCCATTCATCGAACTGGCTGGTCTGTGGGGTCCGCTGGCACAGCAGCGTGTCCCCAACCAGGGCGAATCGCATCGGCATGCCATGCCCGAACCCGCTCGGACCGTCGGCGATCAGCGGCGGTATCAGCAGCTCGCCGGTCCGGGCGTCCCACACTCGCACGTCGAGCCGGGTCAGCGACACCAGCGCCGCGCCGCCAGCCGCGAAGCGCAGGTCGCTCGGATCCTCGGCCAGCTCAATCACCGGGCTGACCGCGTCACCGGTCCGGGCGTCCCACACCCGGGCCAAATGCTTGAATCCCTCGCCCTGGTAGGCGGCCGCGAAGCGCGAACCATCGGGGCTGACAGCCAGCGCCTTGGCCCCGCCGCGGACCAGGACACGCGGGTGCCGGACGGTGCCTGTCCGGACATCCCACGCTTCCGCCCAGAAGGAGTGAGCAAGTACGGCCACCGACCCGTCCGCGGACACGACTGCGTCCGCGGGCCGGCTGCGCTCGAGCGGCTTGCCCACCGGCTTCATCGTCCGGCCGTCCCACACGACGGCCGGCCCGTCCCCCGTGGCGGCTACGAAGTACGGCGAATAGTCTCGTCCCAGGACGTTCTCGAACGACTCGGGCAGACTCAGCGGCTTCATCGTTTCCGCGTCCCAGGCCGGGCTCGGTGACCGGTCCTCCTCGCTCACGCCGACGAGGATCCGCCCCGCGCCCACGAATCGCAGCCGCGCCTTTTGGTCGCGCCGGAACGGGACTGCCCCGTCCTCCCCGATCCGCTGCCCGGTCTCGACGTCCCAGGTCCGAACGACGGCCGGCCCCGACGGCTCCGCTTCGCCGCTCTTCTCCTTGGCCGCCGGCGTGTGGAGGATGGCGGCGACCCGCTTCCCGTCCGGGCTCAGCTCGATCCGCTCGTCCCGCACCGGCTGCCCAAGGTCGATCACCGGGCCGACCGGGCGCCCGGTCTTCGCGTCGAACACGCGCACCGACCATGGCGACCGGCCGGCGGCTTTGGCCTCATTCACCCGTCCTTGGGTGTTGACTCTGTTGAATGCGGCTAGGCGGCGGCCGTCAGTGGCGATGAGGATCGCGTCGGCAAAATGCCAAGGCTCGGTCGGGTCGGATACGTTGGCTGTCCCCGCCGGGTCTGCGACCGCGTCGGCCGCGAACGCGGATGGCGCGGTCGCACCGGGCGGGACGACCGGCCGCAGCTTCGGGTGCCGCTGCAAGGCCAACGCGACGCGAAGCCGGTGCTTCGCCTGTCGGCCCAGGTCCGCGTCGGCGGCGAGCGCGGCCACCGCGTGCAAGAGCGACGCTCCCGGGTCGTCTTTCTGCGTTTCTATGGATTGCTTGACCGCGACCCGCACCGCCTCAGGCCGGTCGTCCGGCGGCGCATCCGTCTTCGGCCCGGGCTTGGGCCCCGACCCGAGCCGCTTCTTGGTCGCCACGACGGTGGCCGCGGCCGCGAACTCCCGGCCGTCGTAGATGCGCAGCCCGTCTGCCTCGCTGGCCAGCACGTATCCGCTCGGCGAGTACGCCACGCGGCCGGTGTTCCCCTGGGCCGACGCCCAGTTCCCGCCGAGTGTCAACAGGTCGCGGCGGCCGCGGACGTCCCACACCTTGACCCCGTAGACCGTGTAGGTCAGCAGCCGCCTCCCGCCGTCGGCGAACGCGAGTGCGTACGCCTCGGCCCCGATCCGTTCCTGTTCCGCCGCCGGATCCGACAAGTCGATCAGCCAAACGTCCTCGCCGACGGCCGCGGCCAGCGTCCGCCCGTCTGGGCTCAGCGCGACGGCGTGGCAACGCTCGTCCCCAGTGTCGATCGACCGGTCCTTGCGGCGGCCGGCCACGTCCCAAAACTCGATAGCCCCGGGGTTGAGCCGGGCCGGCTCGGCATTATTAATGCTCATGATCCCAGTCACGTGCCGGACCAGAGTCCGCCCGTCCGGGGTGAACCGGATGCTCGACGACCCGGAATCCGCTCCGGTGACCGTGGCCAGCACGTTGCCCGTGGCCGTATCGACGAGATCGGCCCGGCCGGCCGGCCGGGCCACGGCCAGGGTCGCCCCGTCCGGGCTGAAAGCCAGGTCGTGACACGGCTGATCGGCCTTCACCTCGCGCACCTTGGCCGCGCCGGTGACCGGGTCGAGGATAGCGAGCCGGCCCGGGTGACTGTCGGGCTTGACTTCCCAGACACCGGGAGAAAGCTGCTTGACCCGCTTTTCCGGGACTTGCCAAGCAACGGCGAGGGTGGTCCCGTCCGGGCTCAGGGCGAGATGGCTCACTGATTCAGGTGCAGCCTTGATGGCCCGCACCTTCTCCCCAGTCCGCAGGTCGTGGACGTGGACCTCAGTGCCGGCGGCGACGAACGCCAAAGGCTCTCGCGAATGCGCCGCGAAGCCCCCCGTGGAATAGGGGATCGCCCGGTAGTCCTGGGCCCGGTCGGCATCCCAGAGTCGGACGATGGCCGGGAGCGGTTTTCGTCCGGCAAAATCTCCGAAGAGCTCGAAGATCGGGTCGCCGTGGCTGGTCACCAGCCGATTCCCGTCCGGGCTGTAGGCGAGACCCATCGTCTGCCCCTGCTGGCCGCGGAGCGTATAAATCTCCTTCTTGCCGACCAGGTCGAGCACGCGGACCAGGCCGTCGTAGCCGCCGACGGCCAGCCGGGCCCCGTCCGCCCGGAGACCGACGGAGAATACGGCCCCCGCCGGAATCTTGTAGGAATAGTTGGCCTTGCCGGAGTCCAAGTCCCACGCTGTGACCGTGGTCGAGTCCTTGATCGTCAAAAGCTGCCTTCCGTCTCGGGTGTATTGCGGCAGCGATTCGTCCGGCAGTCGCCGGACTTCGTCTCGTGTCTTGGTGTCCAGGATCACGAGCCCCCCGGACGCGCTAGCAGCCAGGTGTGAGGAATTGGGCCGGAAGGCGACCCCGCGAAACATGCCGGACGACTTCTCCGCCTTCGGCAGGTCCCGGGCGAAGAGTTCCTTCCCGGTGTCCGCGTCCCACAACCGGACCTTGTCGTCCACGCCGACGGACGCGACTGTCCGCCCGTCCGGACTAACCGCCACTGCCTCCACGCCACCGTGCGCGGTCCCGAACGAGTGCAGCACGCGCCCGGTGTCCGCCTCCCAGACCATCACTTCGCCCGCCCCCCTGGCGCCCCCGAATCGCAACGTCTGCGTTGACCCGGAGACAATGCGCTTCCCGTCCGGGAAGAAGGCAGCCGACATCGGCCCCTGGGTGTGTCCGTGGAATGTCCGGATTGCCGTCCCGGTGGCGACATCCCAGACCTTGACCCCGTCCTCGCGGACCGTCAGGAACCGCGTACCGTCCGGGCTGAACCCGCCGACGAACGAGGCGCCGGGCACGTCCGCGAATTCGCGGACGAAGGCGTGGCCGACCCGCTGCAAGTGGTGCCACTCCCAGCCGCGGAACTCGGGGGCGCACCCGTCGAGCAGCCGGGCGGCGAGGGCGACGTTGTTGTTCGCCCACTCGTTGGCCGTGCGGGCCAGGTCGGACACGTAGGCGGTCCGGCGGTTGTCGCGGGCCTCGTCCAGCGCGACGGCGAGCTTCTGGCTTGTCTCTCGCTCCCGCACCAGGGCCTGCTCCGCCCGTTCGCGGTGCGCGTTGGAATCGCGCGCCCAGAAGAGCGTGTCCTCGGCAAAGCCGGTGGCCGTGGCCAGTCGCTGTTCCGCCTTGATCGCCCAGTAGGTTGTGGAAACGGCACCTGCGATAACCGCGAGGGCGATGGTCGCGAGCAGTGCCACCTCCGCCGGGTGCCGGCGGGCCCACTTGCGGGCGCGCTCGAACCGCGACACCGGCCGGGCCATGATCGGCTCGCCGGCGAGCCACCGGTCCAGGTCCTCGGCCAGGGCGCCGGCCGACTCGTACCGCCGGGCCGGGTCTTTCTCCAGGCACTTGACGGCGACGACTGACAGGTCGCGATCCGCGGCGGGGTTGAGGGCCCGCGGATCGGCCGGTTCCCGGTGCATCACCGCCATCAACGTCTCGGCGACGGTCGCGGCCTTGAATGGCGGCTGGCCGGTCAGTGCCTGGTACAGAATGGCCCCGAGTGAATACACGTCGCTGGCGGTGCTGAGCTGCTTCTCCGCCCGCGCCTGCTCCGGAGCCATGTACGACGGCGTACCGACGACCGCCCCGGCCTGGGTGATCGAGCTGTCCCCCTCGACCTTCTTGGCCAGGCCGAAGTCGGTGACGAACGGGGTCCTGTCTCGGTCCAACAGGACGTTGGCGGGCTTGAGGTCGCGGTGCAGGATGCCGCGCTGGTGGGCATGGTGCACAGCCCGGGCTACTTGCGAAAGCAGGGTGACCAGCTCACGCCCACGGTCGAATGTCCGTGGGCCTTCGTGCAAAAGGTCGGCGAGGCTGCCCCCCTCGATCAGCTTCATCGAAAAGTACTGTTGCCCCTGGTGATCACCGACCTCGTAGATGGGCAGGATGTTCGGGTGGTCGAGGTTGGCTGCTGCCTCGGCCTCCTGGCGGAACCGGCGGACGTCGGCCTCCGAGGCGAGTTGCCCGGCCAGGATCATCTTGAGGGCGACGATCCGGTTCAGGCTCACCTGCCTCGCCTTGAACACGACCCCCATGCCGCCGCGAGCGATCTCTTCCAAGAGCTCGTAGTCCCCGAAGTACCGGACGGTGCCCAGCCCGGGCGCGGGGACGCCGGCGGGTTTCGCGTCCGGGGGCAACGTCAAGGTTACCGCGGGATCGGCCGGGCGGCCGACCGCGGCTTCGAGCCGGTCCTGGTCGGCGAAGAAGGCGCGCAGTGAGTCGGCGAGCTGCGGGTGCCGGGTGATCAGCCCTTCGCGGTCCGGCGGCGTGCCGGCGTCCACGGACTGGAGGTAGTCGGCGATGACCTGGCTCAGGCGGGCGTCGTCGGTCGGCTGAAGCATGGTCGGACTCCGACAGGGTAGGGGATTTTGGCCCCTGCCCTCTCAGGCACCGTCGGACGGGTGAATATGCGCGATTCGGGGGATTTTGTATGCCGGCCGGGAAGGGATAAACAACTCGAGCCGCGCCCGGCGTGCGGCGGAGTCCGCGAACTCCACCGCACGCCGGGCGCGGCTCTGAGATCCTTGGAGCACGCGAGACGCGTGCACTACGATACCGGCCCCGCCGGTGCGGGTAGCACGGTCACGTTCAGGGTCTGCTCAATCGCCCCGCCGTCTTTGTCGGCGACGCGCACTTTCACCGGGAACGTCCCCGGCTGGGCGAACGTGTACGTCTGCCGCGGGTCGCGCCCGGTCAGCTCGTACTTGCCGTCCGCATTGAAGTCCCACGAGTACGTGTACCCGGCCGCCTGGTCCTTGACCCCCGGGTCGGTGACCGAGCCAACGGCGACCGCGGTCGGGGCGCCGGCCACGGCTGGGCCGTCCACGGCGACCATTGCGGTCGGGGCGACGTTCGTCACCGTCACCAGGGCGCGGTACTCCGAGTAGCCGCCGTCCCGATCGAACACGCGGCCGCGCACATAATACCGCCCGTTGTCCGGCAGGGCCTGGCCCGGGATTCGCGCCACGGAGGACCCGATCGACCCGGCGTACGTCTTCCCGTCGCCGACTTCGTAGACGCCGTCGTTGTTGAAGTCGTAGCTGTACCGGAACCCGGCCCGGGTGTCGAGCGGGGACGGGTCAGTCACGCCGCGAAATCGGACCACCGCGGACGACCCTTCCGGGACCGGACCATCGGCGGCCAAAATGCCGCGCGGACCGATGTTCCGAACAACTACCGTGGCCGAGTACTCCGTGTACCCGCCGTCCTTGTCGAAAATCCGGCCCTTCACGATGCGCGACCCGCTGTCTTTCAGCAGGGCCGACGGCACCACGGCGCCGGCGGCCGCCACTGCCCCGGCGTAGGTCTTCCCGTCCCCGACGTCCCACTTGCCGTCAGCATTGAGGTCGAAGCTGTACTTGAACCCCGCTGCCCGGTCGGCATTTGCCGCGTCGGTGGACCGCCCGAATACGACGTAGGCCGACCCGCCCTCGTACGTCGGCCCGCTCGGGCTGAATGCCGCCGTCGGCGGGGCGTTGTTTACGGTCACCTTCGTGGTCCCGACCACCGGCGGGTTCTTCCCGTCGGACACCTGCACGCCGACCGTCCGCGGGCCGGAGTCGGTCCACCCCAGGAATTGCTGGAGCTGCGGCCAGGTACGAGTGATTACCGGCCCGGTCGCGTCGTCGTACTGGCCGTCCCCATCCAGGTCCCACTGGATGTTGAGTGGGTCGCGGTCCGGGTCCGTGGCGGCGACCGAGAGAGTGAGTGTCTGCCCCTCGGCAATCGTCGCCGCGGGCAGGGCTGTGATCTTCGGCGCGGCGTTGACCGCGACCGGTGGCGGCGGCGCCAACTTCGCCCACTTGGAAAGGTAACCGCCGAACTGATCGGGGCCGGTCAGCCGCTTGACGCCCGACGTCGGGTCCACGTCCGGGTTGCCCTGGTAGCCGCCGGCGAAGTACAGGTTTCCGGCCGCGTCCGTGCGGACGGCCAGCGGTGCAAGCCAGCCCGGTTGGACGTTTTGCTCGAAGGTCGTCACCCGCGAGAAATTGCCGGCCGCGTCCAGCCCGAGAAGGAACGGGGTGTTGGACCCGGTCCGCTCGACGGTACCGGGCCCGGGGTCGAAGTCCGCGGTCCCGGACAGAGACCCGAGCAAGTAGAGCGTCCCGTCGGCGGCGTGCTCGAACCCGAGCATCTCGTCGTAGAACTCGCCCCCAAACGTGCGCACCCAGACCGGCTTCCCGTCCGGACCTAACTTCACCACGAACACATCGGTCCAGGTGCCGCCGTCGTCGGGCAGCTTGGTCTGCCGGTTGGCGACCCCGGCCGTCGGGTCGAGGTCCACCAGCCCGGAGAACGTGCCCGCGAGGTAGACGTTCCCGGCGGCGTCCTGGGCGAGGCCGTTGATCATGGCCGCCGAGTCGGTCCGCCCGGCCGCGCCGTTGAGGCGCGAGAGGTCCCCGACTTTCCCGGCGGGGTCGGCCTTGCCGAAAAACCCGGTCTGCGGAGTCGTCGCGCCGGCCGGTCCGCTCGACCCGGCGAAGAGGGCCCCGCCCGCGCCGTCCGGGACGACGGCGTTAACCGTCCCGACCTCGGACCCGGCCACCGGGCCGAACCAGGCGACGTCCCCTGTCGCGCCGCTCACCTTGGTCAGCCACGGCCGGGCAGAGCCGGCCGGGGCGTCGGCGATCCCGCTCGACCCGCCGACGAACACATTGCCAGTGGCATCGACCGCCAGCGTCGTCGCCGCGCCCAGACCGGATTCGCCCAGCGGGCGGGTCCACACCGGCTGTCCGTCCTTGGACAACTTCTGGAGTTCCGGCGGCGTCTCACCCGGCGGGATGCTCATCTGGTTACCATCCGCCGGTACCGCGGTGACTGGAGTCGAGAGAACGTAAATGCCCCCGTCCGCGCCGATCGCGGTTGCGACTGGCAACGTCCCGCCCGCGGCCAGGTCGTGCTTCCACAAGAGCTTCCCGACTGGGTCGTACCGGGCCACATACGGTTCGCTCACGACCGGCGTGGCCTCCGGGTTCGCGCTGGCCGTCAGCCCCAGGACGACGACGTTTCCGGCCGCGTCCACGGCGAGTCCGTTCGGCCCGGCGACTTGTCCCTTGTCGAGCCGAAGTCCGTACCCGAACCCGAGGGCCGGGGCGGTCGGGGCGGCCGTACGGATCAGGCCTGCGTCGAGCCGGACGCCCCCAGTCGTCACGGCCGCGGTGCCGGTGTCTGGATCGAAGTCGCTATCGACCGTCTTGTCGGCGCCTTCCACGTTGGCCACGGTGCCGGCATACCCTGCCGGAGGGATCACGCGGAGCGAGCCGGGACTCGTAACGGAGTCAAAGTGATACGCGCCCTGGGCGTCTGTCTTGGCCGTGACCGGTGGCGAAATGCTCCCAGCCGCGGCGCGGAGCTCGACCGTCACATTGGCGAGCCCGGGCTCCCCGGGGTCCTGCGTCCCGTCGGCGTTGAGGTCTTCCCACACGCGGCCGTCGAGTGCGGTCGGCCCCGTGGGGGGCGGGCCGGCCGGGGCCAGGCGATCCTCAACGGCCTCCAGGCGGAGCTGAACTGGGCGAATTGGGTAGCGGGGCATGGGGAGTTCCTCGTCCGTGGGGAACAGGGATGGGCGCGACGTGCGACGGAAGAGGGCGGGGCCGGGCGGCCCGGGCCGCCAACGTCGGACGCGGGAGGATAGCGTCGCCGCCGGAAGATGCAACCCCGGGTCCGGCACCCGAGGCTTCCAGTCCGGGCCCCGGGGATGACGCCGGGGCTGGAGGACCACGTGCTACTGGTGTCGGGCTGGTTCCGCAAGCGCCCCGCAGAGCGCGACGCGCTGCTGACCCCGGCGCAGGCGACCGATCTCGGACGGGTCACTGCCCCGGCACGAAAGTGCGCCCCCGATCCGAGGGACAGTTTCTCAGGCCGCGGTTGCAACATTCTGGCGGCCTGACGAATGACACTTAAGTGCTTACGCGGGAGCCAAATCCTCCAGGCCGCCTCAGGCCGCCACAAATGCGCACCATGTGGCGGCCTGAGGAATTCTGGACGTTTTCCAGGGGTCGAAAACTTGACAAACCACAATCAGGATCAAACACTCCGGCCCTCCCAAGCTGCCAATCGGGCTGCGTCGTGGACACGCCATGTGATCGACTGCTGAATGGGCCGGGGCATCCCGTTTCAACCACCGTCCGGCACAGTTAGACTCACCCCGCCCTCCTCCGATCCGCCTCGATGTCCACCGCCGCCGCGCCGAGTCCATCCCCATCCCTGTCGGGAGGCCGCAACTCTGCAACGACCCATCGTTCGACCTAACCAGGTCTATCACGAACTTTCTTCCAATCTTTACCGGCTCGGTAACTTTTCGCTTCCCCCCGGACTCAGTGTGGGGCTATACTCGCCGCGCTCGACCGTGCCCCCCTCGTCTCAGCAATTATCCGGTCGCGACCCATGAGCACCGTCCGCTCCCCCCGGCGGCTGGCTGGGCCGATCCCGAGAACGCAGACCCGGCCGAATTCCCGGTCCGGGATTTCACGCTGGAACCATTCGACTTTGCGGTGGCGCGACTGCGCGTCACCGCTGCAGTCCTCCATTACTTGATCGGAGGGTCACATGGTCCGACTCGGTCTTCGCTGCCGGTCGGCGTTCACGCTGATCGAGCTACTGGTGGTCATCGCCATCATCGCCATCCTGATCGGGCTGCTGTTGCCCGCGGTGCAGAAAGTACGGGAGGCGGCCAACCGGATGAAGTGCACAAACAACCTCAAGCAGATCGGCCTGGCCCTGCACAACCACCACGACACGCTCGGGTACATGCCCCCCTGGGCATGGGACTTCAACGTCCCACCGCCGGGGAACCTGATTCCCGGCCAAACACAAGGGCACGCGCCGCTGACGATGATCCTGCCGTACATGGAGCAGGAGAACATCCTTCGATCGACGCGGATCGACCTGTCCGTCATCGACCCGAGGAACTGGCCGCCCAACTGGGGCACGAACACTGCCGCCGCGACGGTCGTGAGCAGCTATCTGTGCCCATCGGCGCCGCGCAAACCGATCGATTACGGGCCGTACTTCGTGTCGCTCGGGCTCCCCAACCGGGGCCCGTTCGTAATTGGCGCCACCGACTACGCCGCCGTCCGCGGCTACCACGGCAACTTCCGCAACGCCTGCGCCACGAGCAGCCCGGCCCCCCCGTCTAACGGCTCGGGGGTGGGCACTGACAACGGCGGCGCGCTGGGCATCAAGGGCCAGACGACCGGAACGCAGCTGACTCTAGGGCAGATGAGGTTTGCCGATATCACGGATGGGTTGTCAAATACCATCGTCATGTCCGAGGACTCCGGCCGGCATCAGGTCTACGCCAAGCGGGTCCCCGTAACACCGAACGCGCCGGGGCAGGTCGGGTGGACGCTGAACGCCGCCGCCTTCGACTACAACACCGCCATCTTCGTCCGCGGGTTTAGCAACGACGGCCTCACGCGGGACGGCGGCTGTTGCATTATCAATTGCAATAACGTGAGTCAGTTTTACGCGTTCCATAGCTCCGGCGTGAACGCGCTGCGGGGCGACGGTTCGGTGCAGTTCCTCAAGGAGTCGACCGCGCCGGGCGTGCTCGCGGCCCTGATCAGCCGAAACGGAGGGGAGGCGTTCACGGAGAATTGATTCGAGCGTCGGGAAGGCCGGGGCACTGCGTGGCCCACCGACCGATCATGTACCAGGAGCAGAGTGGTTCCATGCCGTGTCGTCGCTCCCTGTTGCCGCCCGGATGGTGGCTCATCGTGCCATTGAGCCTGGGCGGGCTCTCGTGCTCCAAGTCCTCCGAGAGTCTCAACCCGGTCGAGGGGAAGGTGCTGTTCAACAAGCAGCCCCTGAGCGGGGCGCTGGTCACCCTTCACCCCAAGGGGAAGACCGACATGACAACGATCCCGTCGGTCGGGCTGACCCGGGAGGACGGCACGTTCACGGTGACCACCGGGGAGAAGACCGGGGCCCCGGCCGGCGAGTATGTGGTGACCATCATTTGTTCCGAGGAGGTGAAGAGTAAGCCGGGTGTCATCTCCACCGGCCCGGTCGAGACACAGGATCGCCTTCAGGGGGCCTACGCCGATTGGGCGACGTCCAAGATTACGGTCGAGATCAAGAAGGGAGCCAATCAACTGGAACCCTTTGACTTGAAATGACTGTCGGACCACGCGCGCTTCACACCCGCGTCTCGACCACCTTCACCCCCGGCCGATTGCGCACGTCCGGCAATAGCGCCGTACCAAGCCCCGGCTTCGTCGGCGCCAGGATGTGTCCCTTCTCGATGACCGGCAAATCGGTCACCAGGTCCGGGTAGTTCACGCGCAAATACGCCCGGACCGTCTCCTGGTAGACCGCGTTCGTGGCGTTGATCGCCAGGTGAACCCCCGCGTACAAGGTGAACGGGCCCGTGCAGTCGTGCATCGCCACCGGCCGCTTGTACGCCTCGGCCATTGCGCACACCTTCTTGCACTCCGTGATCCCGCCCGCCCAAGTCGGGTCGATCATCACGATGTCCGCGGCCCGCTTCTCCAGGAGCGGCTTGTACTCGTACCGGGTCGCCAGGTACTCGCTGGCCAGGACGGGTGTCGTCGTCTTGCCGCGGAGCTCGGCCAGCGCGTCCAGATCGTCGGCCCGCATGAGGTCTTCCAGCCACGCCGGGCGGAACTCCTCCACCGCCCGGGCGATCTTCACCGCCGCGGGCAACGACCAAAGCCCGTGCCCTTCGAGCATCACCTCCATCCGATCCCCGACCGCCCGGCGAATCTTGCGGAAAGGATCGAGCGCCTGGTCGATGTCGGCGACCGAGATGTCCTGCCCGCCGAGCGCGCGGATGCCCGGGTCGAACATGCCGCGGAACGAGCGCCAGTCCGACCACCCGCCCGGAAAGTGGGCGACGTAGTCGAATGGCCAGATCTTCATCCCGGTAATGCCCTCGGCCAACAGGTCGAGGGCTAATTCGTCGGCCCGCTCCATGAACGCGACCAGGTCCTCGTAGCGGCCGCTCGCGGCGTCGGTCCCGTAGCCGGGTCCGCCCTTCGCCGAGCGGCCGTACTGCGGGCCGCCGCACGTGTTGTAAGTCTTGATCCGGTTCCGCGCCGCCCCGCCGAGCAGCTGCCAGACGGGCATCCCGGCCGCCTGGCCGAGAATGTCCCACAGCGCGACGTCGATCGCGGATAGCCCGCGAAGCTCCGCCCCCCGGCCGACGGTGTGTGCGATCACTTCGTACAACCGCCGCCAGTGCAGCTCGATCGCGAGCGGGTCGTGCCCGAGGAGCATCGGGGCCGCGAATTGGTGGACGTAGCCGGCGACCGCGTCCGGCATGTAGCAGGTGTCGGCGCACCCGGTCAGCCCCGCGTCCGTGTGGATGGCCACGAACACGAGGGACGGGTAGTCGGGGAGGTGGATCGTCTCGAGGGAGGTGATCTTCATTTGAAGGATGAAGGATGAAGGATGAAGGATGAAGACCGACCTGTCTTGATTTCATCCTTCAACCTTCATCCTTCATCCTTATTTCCGCGGCGTCACCTTGATATTCCGAAACGCCACCTGCCCGTGGTCGCCCTGGAACATGAGTGGGCCCTCGGCCATTTCCTTACCGGTCAGCCCGCCGGGGGTCACCTTGTTGCACTCCACGTTCTCGTGGATCACCACGTCGTTGAACGTGACCTTCAGGAACTTGGCATTCGAGGTCTTCTTGTCGCCCTCGAACTTCGGGGCCTGGAACTCGATGACAAACTTCTGCCACTGACCGGGGCCCTTGTCGGCAAATTCTTTCGGCGGGGCGAACGTGTAGATGCCGCCCATATCGCCCGGCTTGGCGTCTTTCCCCTTCTTGTTGTAAGTGTCGTAAATCTGCACCTCGTACTCGCCCATGAGGTACACGCCGGAGTTGGAACCCTTGGGGATCATGAACTCGACCTCGACGGTGCAGTCGCCGTATTTGGCTTCCGTGAGCAGGTCACTGCCGGGTTGGATGTTGATCAGCTCAGACCCGCCTTCCTTCAGCGCTAGCTTGGCCGGCGCCTTTTCGTCCACCGTGGCGGCGCCGACCACCCACTTGCCCTTGTCCGGGAGCTTGGCCTTCCAGCCGGCGAGCGACTTGCCGTCGAACGGGGAGTCCGCGAGGGCGAACGCGGGTGACACGAAGGCTGCGATCAGCACGGCCGAGCGCGTGACTGTCATGGAGCAACTCCTTGGGAAATGGAAAAGCGTTAGCCGCGACGCGCCAGCGGAGCGCGTCACGCGGGCCCCCCCTGGGAACCCAATGCAGGTCCCCGGGCCGTCCGCGTGACGCGCTCCGCTGGCGCGTCGCGGCTAACGGCTATCCGATCTTCGACGCGATGTTCACGTACGTGTGCACGTGCGGCAGGACCCGGAAGTTCCAGACGAACCCCGGCCCCTCCAGCCGCCAGAAGCTCCACGGCTGCTTCTCATTCGTCTTGGTGTTCTCCCACTCCTCCGAGTAGAAGGCCAGGTGCACCTTCTCCATCCCGCCCATCGCCTTGATGATCGACACCACCTCGGCCCCGTCCTGCTGGCGGAAGGGAGACAGGACCGCCTTCATGACCATCTCGACCAGTTCCTTCTGATCCCCGGTCAAGTCGGCGTAGGCGATGCCCGGGAGCTTCGGGTCCTTCTTCAACTGGATGGACTTTGCCCCCTCGCCCGGCGTGCCGACGGTGACGAGCGCCTCCTTCCGCTGCTTCTCGTCGAGGGCGTCGTAGGCCTTCATCACCTGCCGGGTCTGGTAGGCGAAGACGTTGCTCGGGGCGTAGCCGTTCGGGCTGTGACCGTAGTAAATCGGACCGCCGAACGCGGCCCCCTCCTCGCTGTCGCCGTCGCAGCGGACCGTGAGGTGGTGTCCGGTGAACTCGAAGGCGAATTTGCCGTTGGCCGGATCGCCGAAGATGTCGGCCCCGCAGTTGTCGAAGCTCTTGGTGTTGTCCCACGTGCCGGCGCGGGAGATCTGGTGCCACCCCTTCTCGTCGGAGGAGATCGCCTTGACGATCCGTTCGAGTAATTCCTGCTGGGGCTTCGTGTAGACGAGCCCGATCTTCTTGTCGAGCGCCTTGTTCGGGTTGACCGATTTGCGGGCCGGGTGGTCCCACGGCTTCACCACGGCCTTCTTCTGCTCGGCGTCGAGTCCGGCGTACAGTTCTTTGACCAGGTCCTCGGCGACCGTGTTGACGACGCGGGGCATCGGGCCGCGCTCCCCGGCGAGGAGCGGGCGCGGGGCGAGCAGGCTACCGCTCGCGGCGAGGGCGGCCCCGCCGACGGCCACGGTGCGGACGAAGTCGCGGCGGTCGAGGCTAGTGCATTCCGGGCAGGGGCGGGCGGACGTTTCCTTCATGGGTCGGCTCCTGTGAAGACCGGGAGAGGATTCCGGCGGGGTCTGTCGGTGGCGTCAATCTTACCCCGATAGACGGGCCGGGGGGAACAATATTTCAAACCCCCCGGGCCGCCTATCATGTCGGCAGCCCATCCCATCCACGGAGGCACACCATGCGCGCGATTGCTGGGGCGGTTACCCTCCTGCTCGCGGCCGGCACTGCCGGGGCGGCCGTGAAAACCAAGGAAATCGACTACGAGCACGACGGGACCAAGTTCAAGGGCTTTCTGGCCTACGACGACGCGGCCACGGGCAAGCGGCCGGGCGTGCTGGTCGTCCACGAGTTTTGGGGGCTGAACGACTACGCGAAGAAGCGAGCCACCATGCTGGCCGAGCTCGGGTACGTCGCGTTCTGCCCGGACATGTACGGCATGGGACAGGTCATCGAGCACCCGAAGGAGGCCGGAAAGATGGCCCAGACGTTGCGAATGAACGTCAAGACCTGGCGGGGCCGGGCCGAGGCCGCCCTCAAGGTGCTCACCGAGCAGGAGCAGGTGGACAAGGACAAATTGGCCGCCATCGGGTACTGCTTCGGCGGGTCCACGGCCCTACAGCTCGCCTATGGCGGGGCTCCGCTCAAGGCCGTCGTCACTTTCCACGCGGCCCTGCCGACTCCCTCCGAGGAGGAGGCCAAGGCGATCAAAGCGCGGCTGCTCAACTGCCACGGGGCGGATGACGGGTTCGTCCCGAAAGAGGCGATCGACGCGTTCAAGGCGGCCCTGGACAAGGCGGGGGTGAAGTACCAGTTCGAATCGTACCCGGGGGCGGTGCACAGCTTCACCGTCCCGGACGCCGACAAGAAGGAGATTAAGGGCATGGCCTACAACGAGGAGGCGGACAAGAAGTCCTGGAAGCAGATGCTCGACCTGTTCAAGGAAGCGCTCGAAAAATGAGAGCAGAATTGAACGGGATCGACAAGATCGACGGGCCGGGCCGGCGAATCACTGAATAGACTGTGATTCATCCCGTCGATCGGTTGATCCCGTTCAAGTCCATTCCCCGTCCGGACCGCACCCCATGAGTCTGGCCATCGAGACCCGCCACCTGACCCGGCGGTTCGGCGACTTTATGGCCGTGGACAACATCGACCTGCGGGTCGAGCGCGGCATCACCTACGGGTTCCTTGGGCCGAACGGGGCCGGCAAGTCCACCACCATCAAGATGCTCACCGGCCTGCTGGCCCCGTCCAAGGGCGAGATCCTCGTCCTCGGGCACGACATGCGCGACCCGAAGCAGGCCCTGGAGGCGAAGCGGCACGTCGGGGTGATCGCCGAGAACCTGTCCCTGTTCGATAACCTCACGGCCCGCGAGTACCTGACCTTCATCGGCCGGATGTATCTGATGGACCGGGACACGATCCGCAACCGTTCCGACGAGCTGCTCGCCCTACTCGGCCTCGACGAGGAGGAGAAGAAGCTCACGCTCGAGTACTCGCACGGGATGAAGAAGAAGCTGGCCCTGGCCGCGGCCCTGCTCCCGAACCCGGACCTCTTGTTCCTGGACGAGCCATTCGAGGGGGTGGACGCGATCACCTCGCGGTTGATCCGGGACCTGCTGACCGGCTACGTCGCCCGCGGGTCCACCGTCTTCCTGACATCGCACGTCTTGGAGATCGTCGAGAAGCTGTGCACGCATGTCGGGATTATCGTCAAGGGGGCGCTGGTCGAGCAGGCGGCGATGGCCGAGATTCGCAAGGGCGACTCGCTGGAGAACCGGTTCATCCAGTTGGCCGGGGCGGACGCCGTCGCCGCCCCGGCCCTGACCTGGCTGGAGGCCGCGTCGCCGTGAACTGGCAGCACCTCAAGGCCTTCCTCTGGCTCCGTTGGCGGCTCCGGGTCAACCAGTTCCGCAAGGCCGGGGCCCTGAACGCCGTCCTCCTCATTTTCGCGCTCGTCGTGATCGGAACGGCCGCGGTCGGCCTGTTCTTCACCGGCTTCTTCGTCGGCCTGTTCGCCATGCCGCACGCGTCCCCGGTCGCCCGGCTTCTGGTCTGGGACGGGGTGGTCGTCGTCTTCCTCTTCTCCTGGATGATCGGCCTGATGGCCGATCTGCAGCGGTCCGAGGGGCTCGCGATCGACAAGTTCCTGCACCTGCCGGCCTCCCCGGCGGGGGTGTTCCTGGTCAATTACCTGAGCTCGCTGTTCAGCCTGACGCTCATCGCGTTCGTCCCGGGAATGATCGGACTCGTGCTCGGAGAAACACTATCCGAGGGGCCGGCGGTACTCCTGGGCCTGCCGGTCGTCGCCAGTTTCCTTCTGATGGTCACGGCCCTGACGTACCAGTTCCAGGGCTGGTTGGCCTCGCTCATGTCGAACCCCCGGCGGCGACGGACAGTGATCGTCCTGGTGACCGCGGCCGTCATCCTCCTGGCCCAGCTGCCGAACCTGATCAATCTCGTCCGCCCGTGGGACGTGTTTACCGACGAAACGAAGCAATACTTGGAGCAACAGCAACAGCTCCAGCAGGAACAGGCTGCGGGCAAGATCACCCATGAGGAATTCAGCAGGCGTCTCGAGCAGCTCAACCGCGACTACCAGGCCCGGTCCGAGGAGACCGAGCACCGGATCCTGGACAAGGTGGACCGGACCGCCACGTTGCTCAGCATCGTGCTGCCGCCGGGGTGGATGGCGCTGGGCGTCGCGGGCCTGCCGGACGGGCACGTGCGGGCGGCGCTGCTCGGCATGCTCGGGCTGACCCTGATTGGGGCATGGAGCCTGCGGCGGGCGTACCGGACTACCGTCCGCCTCTACACCGGCGAGTACGCGACCGGGGCACGTCCGGCCGCGGCCCCGGCAGCGAAGGTGCCCCGCGACCCGACCAGGGTCCATCTGCTGGAGCGGCGCCTGCCGTGGGTGTCGGAACACGCCGCCGCGGTCGCACTGGCCGCCTTCCGCTCGCTGACCCGGGCGCCGGAGGCGAAGATGGCCCTCCTGGCCCCGGCCATCATGGTCGTCGTGTTCGGCGGGATTTCCGCGTCCGCGGACGTGGCGCCGCCGTCGGGGTTGCGGCCGCTCATGGCCTTCGTTGCCGCCGCGTTCGTCCTGATGATCAGCGGAATCCAGCTCATCGGCAACCAGTTCGGCTACGACCGGGCCGGGTTCCGGGCGTACGTCCTGTCCCCGGCTCCGCGTCGCGAAATCCTCCTGGGTAAGAATCTGTCCGTGGCGCCACTCCTGTTCGGGCTCGGCGCAGTGGGCGTCCTTCTGGTCGGGATCGTCTACCCGATGCGGATCGACCACTACCCGGCGGCCGTGGCCCAGATGCTGTCCGCATACCTGATCCTCTGCATGCTCGCGAACGCGATGTCGATCTTCGCCCCGCTGCCGATCGCCCCGGGGTCATTCAAGGCGACGGACGTGAAGGCCGGGCCCGTCTTTCTCCAGTTGGCCCTGCTCATGGTGTTCCCGTTCGCGCTGTTCCCGGTCGTGTTGCCGATCGGGCTCGAGGCGCTGGTCCAGGAGGCCGCGGACGTCCACTGGCTCCCGCTCTCGCTCCTGTTGTCCTTCGGCGTCCTGGCCGGGGTCCTTTTCCTCTACCGCAGGATGCTCACAGTCGAGGGCGACTGGCTCGCGGCCCGGGAGAAGAAGGTGCTGGAAGTGGTGACGAAGAGGTCGGAGTGACGGGGGAAGAGAACTTTGGGGACAGTTTCGTACCGGGGTCCCGGCTGCGTTGCCGACGAGCACCTCGACGCGGACGCGCCTCGCCGGTCCCCAGATGTGTTGTTGCAACCACGCGATCGCCGCCCGCCCTACGCCCCGGCGGCGACGATCCGGGCGGACGAAGAACTGCCCCAGGTAAACGTGTTCCGGCTCGTGGCGATAGAGGGTGTACCCGACCGGCTCTTCCGCGTCCTCGAACAGGACCGCCTGATACTCGCCGCCGAGCCACCCGGCCATGCGGGCCTCGAACTGGGCGACGGGCATCGGGTTGCGGTGCCCCTCGTTGCGGATGAGCCGGCGGTTCATCGCGGCGAGGGTCGCGGCGTCGGCGGGGGTGGCGGGGCGGTATTGCAAGGCCGCGTCCGGGATTAGCGCCGCCTCACGATCGTATACTGTGCCGCCACGATCTGCCATTGCTCGCGCCGCTTCACGTAGACGTGGGTGAAGCGGACGCGGGTGTCCGGCGGGCCCTTGATCGTCTCGCGGCCGGTGACCACGACTGTCTCGCCGAGGACCTGCACCTTCAGGTCGTCCTGCTCGACTTAGAGTGGGCCCCGGTCCGCGTCCTTGGCCATCTTGAGGAAGTCGGCCCGGGTCATCACCTGTCCGTCGTCGGCCGTGATGACGACATCTTCGGCGAGCACACGCTCGTAATACGCGGCGGCCTCCTTGCTCCCTTTCGCGAAGGCCTCGACGAAGCCTTGCTCCAACTTCCGCACCTGCTCCTCCGCTTCCTTGTCCTTGCCGGACGGCGGAGTCTTGCCCGGCGGCTCGGCCTACGCGGTGGAGAGCGTGACTGCGGTGATCAAGAACGCGGACCAGAGTCGCATTGGTTTGCTCCCGCGGATTTCCTGCGCCCGCACAACCTACCATTCTCGCGGCATGGACACCAGCACCTCCTCCCCCACCCAACATCGAACTCGTGGCACGCCGGCCCCTTGCCCGCCCCGCGTCCGCGTGCTCTACTCGTTACACCTCTCCCTCCCACCCGGGGCCGTGCCATGAGCGTCCGCCTGATGGTCGCCGTGATCGTCGGTTGCATCCTCGCCGGCCTGGCCGGGATGTTCGGCGTGTGGCTGCTGATTGATCGACAAGCGCCCGCCCCGGCGCCCGCGGAGGACCCGATCGCGGTCCGCCGGGAGCTGATCGCCGCCTTCCAGAACGCCCCGAACGTCCCCCCACCGGCCGGGGTGAAGGAGCTATTCGATGAGTTCGGCGCCTGCCTGAAGGCCGGCGGGGCCGGCGGGGAGCGCTACTGGGATTTCACCTGCTTCATTCGCGAGGCCGACCGCGATGGCGCCCTGCACCGGGCCGGCGTCCCCTACGACAGCCCGGACTTGCGGCGCGGCATGGCCTCGGCGGCCCCCGCGATGATGAAGCACCTGGCCGTCACATTTGCCTACGACGAGACCGAGATCCGGTATTTCCGCTGGCTGGTCCCCGACCGCGAGGGGGTCGTCATCGCCCGGCACCGGACCATTGCCCTGGGGGAGACGGTGCGCGTGAAGATGCGGTGGTGGGTGGTCCAGGACGGAGGGCGGTGGCGCATCTACGACTTCGAAGACGTGTCCGTGGCGGCGCGGGGGTCGGCCATGGGCGGGTCGATGATTACCGAGATGACACGCGGCGGAATGGCCCTCGTCGCTGAGATGCGACAGACCACCGAGCTGGCCAAGGAAGCTCAGCAGGCCCTCGTCAACGAGGAATTCGAGAAGGCCGAGGGCCTGCTGGCCCGGGTCCGGAACCGCCGCGTCCCTGCGGCACTCGCCCCGATCCTCAACGTGTGGGGCGCCCTCATCAAGGTGCGTCTCAACCAGCCGGACGAGGCGCTGGAGCTCTTGGCCGCCGCCGAGCGCGAGTTGCCGGACTGTCCGGCCGTGTACGAGCTCCAGGCCGCCGCTCATTCAACGAACGGCGACCACGACCGGGCGATCGCGGCGGCCAACCGGTACGTGGACCTGATCGGCCCGGACGACGACATCTGCTTACTACTCGGCAACTCCTACCTGGCCCTCGACCGGACCGCGGACGCGGCCCGCGAATACCGGCGGGCGCTCGACGACAACTCGGAGTGCGTCGACGCCCTGACCGGCCTGCGCGCGTGCCTCGGCCCGGACGACAAGGCCGAGCTGGGTGACCGGCTGACGAAGATGCGGGATCCCGCCAGGAGCCTGCGGGAAGTCGTGGACGAGGCGCTCGACGAGGACGACCCGGCGGCCGCCCGGGCATATGTGGCCGCGGCCCGTAAGGTCGCTCCCGACCACCCGGAGACGCTCGCCCAGGCCGGCCGACTCGCCCTTCGCGACGGGGACCACGAGTCGGGAATCCCGCTGTTCGTCCGAGCCCTGGACAGAGCGGGAAAGGAAGACCGCGCCACGGTCTTCAACCTGTTCGCGCGCGAGGCCGTCAGCGCCGGGAAGGCGATCGAGGCGTACAAGGCGCTGAAGCCCGCCGACGCGCGGCAAGGCTTCCAGTTGCTGGCCTACGAGCTGGAGGACGAGCTGGACCTGTCCGAAAACCCGAAGCCGCTCGACGACCTGGCCGCCGCCCACGAAAAGCAGAGCCCGGACGACGCCTGGATCGGCTATTTCAAAGGCACTTTGGCGGCCGCCCGGAACGACCGCGACCGGGCGGAGGCGCTCCTTGCCGCGGCGATGGAGAAGGCCCCGGACGACGGGGCCCGCATGACCTTCCGCCACCGCCGCGTGTCCAACCTGATCGCGGCCGGCCGGGCCGAGGAGGCGTACGCCAAGGTCGGCCCGCGCGGGGCGACGTTCCAGCAAATCATGTACGCCCTGAGGAGGGACGAGGACACGCCGGTGCTGGCGAAGGTGCTGGCCGCACACGCGAAGGCCGAGCCGAAGGACGTCGAGCTGCCGCGCTGGCGCGGCGAGGTCCATTTCCGCAAGGGCGAGTACAAGGAAGCCGTCCGCGAGCTGCGGCAGTATCTGAAGGCCGCCGCGGAGGACAAGGAGGCGAGCTCGGACCCGGCGGCCCGCGAGCAGATCGTCCGCTCCCTGCTCCGGCTGAACCGGTTCGACGACGCCCGCGCCGAGTTGCAGTCGGACGACTCGCTCCGGAACGCCAAATTGCTCGCGGCGGTCATCACCGCGACTTCTGGCGACGTCGAACGGACGGAAGCGGAACTCGACGCGCTCATCGCGGAAGGGCACTTCACAGTCGCGTCGTTCCACCAGGACAAGGACCTCGGCGCGGCCCTGCGGACCGAGAAGTTCAAGCGCCTGCTGGAGAAGTACCCCCCGCCCAAGGACGAGACGCGCCCGATGAAGAAGGTGTGACCGACGTCCCGGACCCTACCGCTAGAGTCAGATTCTGTTTGTACCCCGAAGGGGTTGCATTTCAGAGCCGGGGGTCGCGCAGCGCACCCCCCGGACACCGGTGACGGATGGTAGTCCGGACGTGCAGCGGGCTGCCTTGGTATGATGGCCCTATTTCGGCCGCCACTTGGTCTTGCGGCGTCGCTTCCACGAGCGGCGGTCCTCGCGGCTGCCGATGGGCGCGCCGCGCCACTCGTAGCCGGCTTCCCGCCGGTGGCCGACCTTGACCGGCACGTCCGGCAACCCGAACGCGCCCTCGCCGAACGCCCCGGCCAACTTATTCCGGTTGCCCATCGCGACACCCCTGATAGGCGACGGACAGGGCAGTGGCATCACGGGTTCAGGGGAGATCTTTGTCTGGTTCCCCCCTCCCCGCTTCGGGCTGTCGGGCCGACTATTCTTGCGGTTGCCCGGTCTCCCCATCTGACCCCCGTGAAGCCGCGACGCGGAGGCTTTGCGGAGCGGAGCGCGCAGGCCGGGCGCCACGGAGACCTCCATTCGGCCGCCGGCGCTCCCGGCCTGCGCGCTCCGCTCCGCAAAGCCTCTGCGTCGCGGCTTCACGAACAATTGCGGCGGTCGATAAGAGTATCCGGCGGTCGCTTCGGGGAAGGGGGGAGAAAACCCTGGAGCGAAATCTCCCCAAATCCGTCCCGAGTCGATTAAGAAATCCCCCGCTCGCCCGTTGACCCATCGGACTCGAAGGAGCCGGCATGGGGCAGGACCACGAATGGGTGGTCGCGGCGGCCCGGCGGTTTGAACGACCGCTGCTGGCCTACGTCCGCCGTCTGCTCGGCGACAACCACCGCGGGCAGGACATCGTCCAGGAGGCGTTCCTGCGCCTGTGCAAGCAACCGCGGGCCGAAATCGAGCCGCACGTCGCCCCCTGGCTGTTCGCCGTCTGCCGTCGTCACGCCGTGGACGTCCTCCGAAAGGAGAACCGCATGTTCGCGTTGAGTGAAGCCGCCGAGCCGCCGGTCACGCGGAACGGGCCGTCTGAAACAGTTGAGGCCAACGACCTGAGCCGGGCCGTGCTCGACCGGCTCGCGACCTTCCCGCCCAGCCAGCAGGAGGCGGTGCGGCTGAAGTTCCTGCAACAGTTCTCGTACCGCGAGATCGCCGAGGTGATGGGCGTGAGCGAGTCGCACGTCGGTGTGCTCGTCCACACGGCGCTCAAGCGGCTGCGTCAGTCGTTCGCCGAACCAATGAAACTCACAGCGGGGTTCCAGTCATGACCACCGAAGAACGCGACGCACGCCTGACCGCCTACGCGCTCAACGACCCGGGCGTGACGCCCGCGGCGCGGCAGGAAATCGAGGCGATGCTCGCCAACGACCCAGCCGCGCGGCAGGCGGTCGAGGAGACGCGGCGCCTTGCGCAGGTATTGACTGCGGCTCTCGCCGCGGAGCAGGCGGCGATGCCGGCGGAGTCCGCCGTCACGATCCCGGCGACGAAGCCGGTCGAACGAAACGGGCGAAGCTGGACGAAGTACATCGTCGCCGCGGCCGCAGTGCTGGTAGCGTTCGGCGGGACATACTTGATTTGGTCGAAGTGGAAGACGAACCGCGAAGATTGGCCGGAGAGGATCGTAGAGACGTCGGTAGCCAGGGTGGCTGCTGGTACTGAAGAACCCAACGACAGGGAGAGCTTGGAAGGCTACCCAAGATCCAGGGAATTTGAACCGAAACGTGCCTATCCGAGGAGTTCCAGCGGCGGTGAACCGGACGAGAACACGAAGGCGCTGGAAGAAGGTCCACGACCGGAGCCGCGCTCGAAAGGGAATGGAGCCGGTGGTG
>DATFWZ010000184.1:0-12641 GCA_035258765.1 Gemmataceae bacterium | reverse complement strand
ATGGTCGAGGAGGATTTTCTGCCAGGCGGCCCGTACGCGCTCACGCCACGGATCGGGGTCGGCGGCCCGCGCCGCTGCCAGCAAGTGCTCCCAGCCCCGGTCGCCTTTCTCCCAAAACTCGCGCCGGACGCGCGCCCAATCATCCAGGGCCGCCACCACCGCGCCCCGGGCCGCGCCGTCGGGCAACCGCGCGGCGACTTCCGCCGGGGCCAGCGCCTCGACGTCGAGGCCGTACTCTCGGAACGCTTGGGCAAGGAGCTGGTCCTCGAGGTCGAGGACGCGGTCCTGGTCCCAGATGCTGACCATCTCCAGCCGAATGGCCTCCGTCCTCAGCACCAGCGCCAGCACCCGCTTCCGCTCGCGAACCCTGTCGCGCAGACCCGCGTCCCCGTTCCCGCCCAACACCGCCTCCGCCCGCTCCACCAACGCGAGCGCCTCGCCCCACCGGCCGGCCTGCTCCAGCCGGTCCGCGTCGTCCAGGAACTCGCCGGCCCGACGCGCGGCCTCGGCCCGCTCGGCCGACCGGGCGTGGGCCGTCCACCCGACCGTCCCGGCCACCGCCAGCACCGCCGCGAGCAACACCGCGGCCATCGCCATCGCCGCCTTGTTCCGCTGGACGAACTTCCGCACCCGGTAGCCGGTCGACGGCGGGCGGGCCACCACCGGTCGGCCCGCCAGGTAGCGCTCGACGTCCGCCGCGAAAGCGCCCGCGCCTTCGTACCGCCGGTCGCGGTCCTTCTCCAGCGCCTTCATCACCACCCAGTCGAGGTCGCCCCGCAACAGCCGGCTCAGCCGCCGCTGGTCCAATCCCCGCCGCGCCGACACCGTCGTGCGGGCCGGGGCGGCCAGCGTGCTCACCCGCTCGCTCGGCCGCGGCGGCTCGTCCTCCCGGATCACCCGCCGCATCTCGTCGAACCCCGCCCGCAGCAGCGTCTCCTGGTCGAACGGCGTCGTCCCGGTCAGAAGCTCGTACAGGAGCACGCCGAGCCCGTACACGTCCGCCCGGGTGTCCACGTCCAGACCGCTCAGCTCCGCCTGCTCCGGGGACATGTACATCGGGGTGCCGACGAGCTGCGCCAGCCGCGTCTGCGCGGTCTTCTCGGTCAGCGGCTGGTGTACCGCCTTGGCGATGCCGAAGTCGATCACCTTCGGCAGCGGCTCCCCGTCGAGGACGGTGACCAGGACGTTCGACGGTTTGAGGTCGCGGTGGATTACCCCCTTCTGGTGCGCGTGCTGCACCGCCCGGCAGAGCTGGACGAAGAGCCGGAGCCGGCGGTCGGCGGGGAGCCGGGCCTGGTCGCAGTACTCGGTGATGGGGACGCCGTGGACCAACTCCATCACGAAGTACGGGCGCCCCTGGTCGGTGGTCCCGGCGTCAAAGACCGCGGCGATGTTCGGGTGGTCCATGAGGGCCAGCGCCTGCCGCTCGGCCTCGAACCGGGCCACCACCTCCCGGGTGTCCATTCCCGGTTTGATCACCTTCAGGGCCACCCGCCGCTTGACCGGGGTGGACTGGTCGGCCACGTACACCGCCCCCATCCCCCCCTCGCCGACCTTCTCCACCAACGTGTAAGGGCCGATGACACTTCCCGGCTCCTGTGCGTCCGACGGGTCGTGGCCCGGAGCGAGCGGGGCGGCTGCGGCCAGTGCCTCCGCCGGCCGGTCGAGGAAGCTGCCGGCTTGGAAGTGGGCCGCGATCAATGCCTCGAGTCGCTGTCGCAGGCGGGCGTCGGTGCCACACGCTCGAGCCAGGTAGGCAGCCCGGGCGTCGGCGTCGGCGATCTCGACGGCCTCGCAGAAAACGGTGTCCAGGCTCGGCGTCGCGTTCGGCATGGGGAATCCCGTGGCAAGCACGCGCGGTTTCGGGGTAGTGCGATTTCCGGGCGGGGGACGGCTCACGGATTTGGGGAAATGTCTGGCGGGTCGTCCGGGCGGAGGGCGTCATAGAGCCAGGCCCGGGCGACAGCCCAGTGCCGCTTGGCGGTGGCTATCGAGATCCCCCGGCAGGCGGCGGCCTCTTCCACGGTCAGACCGGCGAAGTACCGGAGCTTGACCAGCTCGGCCTTGGCCGGGTCCTCCCGAGCCAGGGCGACGAGGGCGTCGTCCAGGTCGAGCAGGTCGTCAGACCGCCGGTTCGGGTCGGGCGGGGCGTCGTCCAGCGCGACCCGGCGGCGGCCGCCGCCGTGCCTCTCGCGACCCTTTCGGCGGGCGGCCTCGACGAGGATGCGGCGCATGGCCTCGGCCGCCGCGCCGAAGAAGTGGCAACGGCCGTTCCACGGCCGGCCCGGGTCGGGTCCGACCAATCGGAGGTACGCCTCGTGGACCAGGGCGGTAGCCTGGAGGGTCTGGCCAGGCCGCTCGCGGGCGAGGTGCCCGGCGGCGAGTCGGCGGAGCTCGTCGTAGACCAGCGGGAGCAGTTCGGCGGCGGCCCCGGAGTCCCCGGCCGCGGCCGCGTCGATCAGGCGGGTGACGTCGGCCATCCACTCGAGTGTAAGCGGCCTGGACCCGGCCAACAACTGCCAACTGAGAACTGCCCACCAGGGAACGGCGATTGTCAGCCGGACACACCCGGTTCTTCTGGGACCCGGGTGCATCATCCCGGACTCGGACCGCAAGCTCAACAGGTAGGGAATTCGCCCCCGCCACGCGCCAGATGGTACGCCGGTCGCGCCGCGAAGACCGCTGTGGGCGCTCTCCCACACGAAGTCAGCGGGCCCGACAGATTTACACTCAGGTTGCCGGAAGCGGTCGGCGGCCGGCTCACTTTCAATGCCGGCAGCCGCCCGCGAAGAAGCCGGTCGCGCCCCGGCTCGGGGAAGAGCCTAGAACGGACGGTGTACCAGATGGTCATCTCGCTTTCGGGGGGAACGGCCATGCGCTCCGGGATCGCCGTCGTGTTCCTCATGGTGGTTGGCCGTCCGCTCGTAGCGGCTGACTATCCCGCACCTGTCGACGGCGACGTCACGCTCCGGGAGTTCCGGTTCGCGTCCGGCGAGACGCTGCCGGAGGTGCGAATCCATTACCGGACCCTGGGCTCGCCAAGGCGGGACGAGCGCGGCGTGGTCGGCAATGCCGTCCTCGTCCTTCACGGCACCGGCGGCGAGGGCGGCAACCTGGTGCGCAATGGCGGGGCGGGCGACCTGTTCGCCGCCGAGCTGTTCGGGGCCGGCCAGCCGCTCGACGCCACGCGCTATTTCATCATCGTGCCCGACAACTTCGGCCATGGCCGGTCGACCAAGCCCAGTGACGGCCTGCGCGGCAAGTTCCCCCGGTACGGCTACCGCGACCTCGTCCTGGCCCAGTACCGCCTGCTGACCGAGGGGCTGAAGGTCGACCACCTGCGGCTGGTGCTGGGCCAGTCGATGGGCGGCATGCACACGTGGCTCTGGGGCGAAACGTACCCGGACTTCGTGGACGCGCTCATGCCCCTGGCGAGCCTGCCCGGGCCGATCTCCGGCCGGAACCGCATGTGGCGGAAGGCAGTCATCGACGCGATCCGCACTGACCCGGAATGGAAGGGCGGTGAGTACACGTCGCAGCCCCGCGGCCTGCGGTTCGCGGCCGAGGTGCTATTCCTGATGAGTAGCAGCCCGCTGCAGCGCCAGCAAGCGGCGCCCACGGTGAAGAAGGCCGACGAGGTCTTCGAAAAGGGCGTGTCCGACCTGCTGGCCCGCCTGGACGCCAACGACCTGTTGTACGCCGTGGAGAGTTCCTCCGACTACGCCCCCGGCCCGGACCTGGAGAAAATTCGCGCGCCGCTCCTGGCGGTCAACTTCGCCGACGACCTGATCAACCCGCCGGAGCTGGGGATCCTGGAGCGCGAAATCAAGCGGGTGAAGAATGGGCGGGCGGTCGTCGTGCCGATCGGGCCGGAGACGGTCGGGCACGGCACCCACACCAAGGCGGCGGTCTGGAAGGAGCACCTGGAGGCGCTGCTGAAACAGTCCGGGCGATAGGCCGGGCAACGGTTGCCTCAGGGGCCGGCCGCGGCCGCGACAACTCCCCGGTGCGTGAGCGGGTTGCAGCTTCCATTCGTGTCGGTGATAATCCCCTTCCGCCGCCCATCCTCCGGGGGACGCCCCATGTGGTTCTGTCGTTCGGTTGCGGCCGCGGGCTGCCTCCTGGTCGCGGCCCTGGCCGCGGTCGCCGACGGCCCGGCCAGCCCGGACCTTTATTCTAGTCTGAGCTGGCGCATGATCGGCCCGTTCCGCGGCGGCCGCACCGTTGGAGCCACCGGGGTGCCTGGCCAGCCGAACGTCTTCTACATCGGTGTCAACAACGGCGGCGTCTGGAAGACCACCGACGCCGGGCGTACCTGGAGACCGATCTTCGACGACCAGCCGACCGGGTCTGTTGGCGCGCTGGCCGTCGCCCCGTCCCGGCCCGAGGTCATCTACATCGGCAGCGGCGAGGGCTTGCAGCGGCCCGACCTGTCCACCGGTGACGGCGTCTACAAATCGACCGATGGCGGCAAGACGTGGAAGAACATGGGCCTGCGCGACGGCCAGCAGATATCAGCCATCATCGTCGATCCCAAGGACCCCGACCGCGTTTTCGTCGCCGTCCTCGGCCACCCCTACGGGCCCAACCAGGAGCGCGGCGTCTACCGCTCTACCGACGGCGGCCAGACTTGGGATCACGTGCTGTTCAAGGATGAGAACACCGGGGCCGTCTGCCTCGCCTTCGACCCGGCCAACGTCCGGACGGTATACGTCGTTCTCTGGGAGTCGCGACAAGGCCCGTGGGAGAACGGTTCGTGGCAGGGTGCCGGAAGCGGGTTGTTCAAGTCCACCGACGGCGGCACGACCTGGAAGCCGCTGACCAGGGGGCTGCCGACCGCCGATCAGCGGCTGGGCCGCATCGGTGTTGCCGTCGCGCCAAGCAATCCTCAACGCCTGTACGCGATGGTGGACGCGGGCCAGCGCGGCGGCGTCTACCGCTCCGACGACGCGGGCGAGAGCTGGTCCCTCATCAACGGCGAGCCACGACTGTACGGCCGTGGTTCCGACTTCGCCGAGGTCCGGGTTGATCCGAAAGACCAAAACGTACTCTACGTGGCGAACACGTGCGCATATAAATCGACCGACGGCGGCCAGACCTTTACAGCGTTCAAGGGTGCCCCCGGCGGCGACGACCCGCACACGGTCTGGATCAACCCCGACGACCCACGGACCATCCTGCTGGCCGGAGACCAGGGCGCCTGCGTCTCGGTCAACGGCGGCGAGACGTGGAGCTCGTGGTACAACCAGCCGACGGCCCAGTTCTACCACGTCATCACGGACAACCAGTTTCCCTACTGGGTCTATGGCGGCCAGCAGGAGAGCGGCTCGGCGGGCGTCGCCAGCCGCGGCCCCTACGGGCAGATCACCTATCGCGAGTGGCACCCAGTCGGCGTCGAGGAGTATGGCTACATCGCGCCCGACCCGCTCGACCCAAACATCATTTACGGCGGCAAAGTCACGCGATTCGACCGGACGACCGGCCAGACGCAAGACGTCGGCCCCGAGGCGCTGCGCACCGGCAAGTACCGCTTCTTGCGGACCGCGCCGCTGCTCTTTTCGCCGGTCGATCCCCGGACGCTTTATTTCGCGGGAAACGTGCTTTTCAAGACGACCGACGGCGGCAACAGCTGGTCAGTCATCAGCCCGGACCTGTCGCGCGAACGGCCGGAGGTGCCGGCGAGCATCGGCGTCTACCGTACGCCGGAACTGGCCCGCCAGCCACGCCGCGGGGTCATCTACACGGTGGCCCCGTCGTACAAGGACTCCGGCACGATCTGGGCCGGAACTGACGACGGCCTGATCCACGTGACGCGCGACGGGGGGAAGACGTGGAACGACGTGACGCCGCCCGGCCTGACCGCGTGGAGCAAGGTGTCGCTCATGGACGCCGGCCGCTTCGACGCGGACACGGCCTACGCCGCGATCAACCGCATCCGGCTCGACGACATGCGCCCCCACATCTATCGAACGCACGACGGCGGCAAGACGTGGAAGGAGATCGTCCGCGGCCTGCCCGACAACGCCCCGGTCAACGCGGTGCGGGAAGACCCGGAGCGCAAGGGACTGTTGTTCGCCGGCACGGAGCGGGCGGTGCACGTCTCGTTCAACGACGGCGACGACTGGCGGCCGTTGCGCCTCAATATGCCCGCGACCTCGATCCGCGACCTCGTGATCCACGGCGACGATGTCGTCGTCGGCACGCACGGCCGATCGTTCTGGATTCTCGACAACATCACGCCGCTGCGGCAACTGGATGACAAAGTTGCCCAGGCCAGAGCGCACCTGCTGAGGCCGCAGGTGAGCTACCGCGTGCGCTGGAACGTCAACCGCGACACGCCGCTGCCGCCGGAGGAGCCGGGCGGCAAGAACCCGCCCGACGGCGCGGTGATCGATTATTACCTGAAGGACGCGGCGGCCGGCGCCGTGACACTGGAAATCCTGGACGGGAACGGCAAGCTAGTGCGACGCTATTCGAGTGCGGACCTGCCGGAGCCGGTGGACGAGAAGGCGCTGACCATCCCGAGCTACTGGATCCGCCCGCCGCAGGTCTTGTCGGCGGCCGCGGGACCGCAACGCTTCGTCTGGGACCTGCACTACCCGCCGGCGGAGGGCGGCGGTCGCGGCCGGTACCCGATGACCGCGGTCTTCAAGGACACGCCGCAGGAGCCGACCGGCCCGTGGGTGCAGCCGGGCCAATACACCGTGCGCCTGACCGCGGGGGGTACAACCTCCGTACAGCCGCTGACGATCAAGATGGACCCCCGCGTCAAAACATCCGCGGAGGGACTGGCGAAGCAGTTCGAGCTGTCCATACAGTGCTACGAGGGCCTGCGGCAAGCGCGCGAGACCCTTGCCCAGATCCAGAGACTGCGTTCGCACATCAAAGACCTGCAAGCCAAGGCCGAGGGAGACCTCGCGGGCGCCCTGGCCGAGTTGGACAAAGCCGCGGCATCACTGGAGGGCGCCGCGCGCGGCGGTGGAACAGGTCGCCCGCGCGCCGGCCGCGACCGGGGCATCAGCGGCGTGTCGCAAGAGTTGTCGCAGTTGTTGCGCCTGCTGCAGGGCGCCGACGCGGCGCCGACGGCGACGGCGGCTGCGGCGTGCGAGGAGGTGGTCAAGGCGCATCGTGACTTGCAGGCACGGTGGTCCGAACTGCTGGAAAAAGACGTGAAGGCCCTGAACGAACGGCTGAACAAGGCGGGGCTCCCGTTGCTCACGGCGAAAGGTTAGTGCCCGCGCGGCCAATACCAGTCGTAGCGAGATTTGGCGGCTCGTCGCCAGCCCTGGCGCTTGCCTCCGGTGTCCGGGAATGTCGTGCCCGCGTTCCGTGTAGGTTGCACGCCAAGGAGGAAGCGAACAGTACCCTGATCGACCGGTTACCCCGCGGCAGCGGTTGTGCCAGGCCGCCGGTTCGTACACGGCTATCGATGCGGCATTGCGACGCGGCCATTGCTTGCACACCATCACGCGCCGCGGACTTGCAGGCGTCGGTCCGACACCCCGTAATGGCCTCCCGGCGGTGCGGGGCGCGGAGCCGTCAAGGCGGCCCGCCCTCCCACAGGACGAGCCTGGAGATTCCCGGGCGGTACACGACACTGGCGCTGGTTGCGACGCGACGTCCGTCGGCACTGAGCGCCAGGGCGTGCTGGCGCGCGGAGCCGTCGGGCAGCGGCAGGAATAACAACTCGACCCCGAGTTTCACGTCCCACCACTTGATTCCGCTGTTGAGGCCGACGCCGCTGGTGCCAACGATCCTTCGGCCGTCGGGTGTGATGAACGCCGGTCCGTTGAGGCCGCCCACGGTCGCGATCGTCCGGCCGGTGTCGGCGTCCCAGACAGTCGCCTGGTGGCGTGTGAAGCCGACAACTTGTCGGCCACCGGCGGCGAACTGCACCTTGAGTACAGGTTCCGTCGGTCCAATGAGAGTGCGCAGCTCCGTGCCGGTCGCGGCGTCCCACACCACGACGTCGCTGTCTTTGGCCCCGGCGAGCCTCCAGCCGTCGGGGCTGAACGCCACACTCATCTGTCCGGCGAGGGTGCGGACCAGGCTACCGTCCGCGGCGCGCCAGATCTTGATGGCGGGAACGGGTTGCCGAACCGGTAGTTTCACAGTGCTTCCCGTCATCTCGACCGCGAGTTCACGCACGACCACGGGGTCGGGATTGACACCCGGGTGTCGCGTTGCCGTCGCCAGGTATTGGCCGTCCGGACTGATGCTCAGGTCCCAGACCCCGAACTCGGCAATGACGCGCGCTACCCGCGCGTTGTCCAGGTCGATCAGGTCCACGCCATTCTGTTCGGCGCAAGCGAGGTTGCGGTTGTCGGGAGTGAAAGCGAGGGCGACGACCAATTTGGTCGGCCGGATGTCGAGCGCGCCCTTCGCGGCGGGCGGTACGGGCGCGACCCGAATGCCGAAGCCGTCTCCTGACTGCGCCGCGAACTGCTTGTAGTCGCTCCAGGCGAGGCGGCTGCCGTCGCCAGACAGCGCGAGCGCCATGTGTACAGGCACGGACAGCGGGACTTCGACGAACTCGGCATGACGAACGGGCCAGACCCGGATGGTGCGGTCGGGCGAACCGGTCACCACGCGACTACCGTCGGGGGTGACAGCCAGCCTGTGCAGCGCGGCGCCGTGACCGTGCAACACGAAGGTCGTTTCGCCGGTGCTGACATCGAGGAAGCGGATGCTGCCGTCGCCGCACGCGCAGGCGATCTGCTCGGGGTTGGCGGTGAACACGGCCGCACCGACTTCGAAGGGCAATATGATCGTGTTCCCTGACTGCGAGCCGTCCGCCGCGTTCCACAGGCGGATTTCGCGCCGAGCGTTACCCTTTGGTCTGGCGCAGGAAACGATGTGATCCTGCTTGGGGCTGAAGGCGACGTCGACGATGATCCCCGTATTCCCGCCCCTGCTGAAGACTTCCTTCCCGGTGGCCAGGTCCCAGAGCTTGACGAGCCCGTCGGTGCCGCCGCTGACGAGCCACCGCCCGTCGGCACTGAGCGCCAGGGCTCGAACTGTCCCGCGGTGTCCGGAGAGCGTGAACAGGTCCGTGCCGCTGCCGGCGTCAAAGAACCGAATCTGAGCCCCCACCGCGGCAGCCAGCCGTGTTCCGTCCGGACTGAACGCCATGCGATAGGCGGGATTCGAGACCTTGATGCGGTACCGCTCCTTTCCAGTCTTGACCTCCCAAATGCGAACTAGGTTGTCGATGCCTGCGGACGCTAGCAGCGTACCGTCGGTATTGAAGGCCAGGCTGGTGACCTGTGTGCGAGGGTTGGTCACGGCCAGGTCCATTGCGAGTTGGCCGCTGGCCGCGTCCCAGATCTTCAGGTCGAACTGAGTGACTCCGGGCTCGCGCAAAACGGAAGCCGCCGCGATCGAGTCCCCGGTGGCGCACACGGCCAGGGCAGTGAAATCGCCGACGTGGCCGCGAATGGTAAGCGTCTCGGCGTGGCACTGACGATACAAGTAGTGCCATTCCCAATGGCGCAGGGCGAGCGGGCAGGCGTCGAGGATGCGGCACGCCTCGCCAACGTGGTTGGTCTGCCACTCGCGCTGGGCGAGATTGATGTTGTGGACGTAGTGCAAGGCGCGTTCGCGCTCCAGAGCCACGTCCAGCTTGACCTGCGCCTCATCGGCCACGACAAGGGCGGCCTCCCGGGCGCCAGCCGCCTCGCCGAGTTTGCGGTTGGCGTCCTCCAACTCCCAGGAGTAGACGAGCCGGACGGCCAGCGCCACGACCGCGAGCGCCGCGAGCGAGCCCAGGCCGATGCTCGCAGCGACGGCTGGGCGGCGGCGGAGCCACTTGCCCATTCTCTCGACCGCGCCGACCGGCCGGGCCTGGATCGGGGCGCCGTCCAGGAACCGCTGCAAGTCGTCGGCCAGGGCGGCGGCGCTGGGGTATCGACCTGCCGGATCCTTTCGCAAGCACTTCAGGCAGATAGTCTCGAGGTCGCGCGGGCAGCCGGGCTGAAGCTGCGCCGGCGACGTCGGATCCGCGTGCCGCACCAGCTCCAGCGTCTCCAGGGCCGACGGCCCCTTGAACGGCGGCCGACCGGTGACGAGTTCGTATAGGATTGCGCCCAGTGCGTAGATGTCGGCCGGCGGCCCGACGAGACCGCCGGCCGCTGCCTGCTCCGGGGCCATGTAGCTGGGTGTGCCAACAATGGCCCCGGTCTGCGTCTGGCCGACGTCCTCGTCCAGCCGCTTCGCAAGTCCGAAGTCAGAGATCTTCGGGACCAACGAATCCAGGGCCGAGTCCGCCTCGTGGGGCGGTGCCGGGGAGTGGGTGTCGTCGGCCGGTGCGAGGAGCATGTTGCTCGGCTTCAGGTCGCGGTGAACGAGCCGCCGCTCTGGCTGCGGCACCTGCACTGGCTACTCGTCCTTGCCCTGGTCCCACTGGCCGTGTCGCTCCTGCGCAAGGCGGACGCCGGTGACGACATCCTCCGACGCTTGGATGAATCGATCGAGAATGCCTCGCCGGAGGAGCAGTTGAAGATTCTCCGCACGCTGCAAGCGGCGGACGAGGGAAAGGCAGACCTGGACGACCTGATCAAGGCACTGCCGCGGCAGCAACTCGTCGGCGCGGCGCTACCGCGGAACACCTCCTGGCACTGGGCATTCGCCGCCACGGCCGCGGTCCTGTTCCTCGGATTCTTCGCCTTGCTATCAACCGGCGGCGTGGCCGACGCGCGACACCTGCTGGGCGTCGGCCTGTTCACGGGTACCATCGGGGTCGTGTTCCTGCTCATCGTCCAAGCACTGGCCGAGTGGTCACAGGGCGTGTGGCCGCACGGACGGAGCATCCTGGTCATCTTCCTTTGGATCGCGAAGCTGATCGGCCTGTCGTACCGGGCCGCACTCGACCCGGAGAACGGCTTCCTGGTGAGCTTTCTCGGCTTCACCGCCGGAGTCGGGTTATGCGAGGAGGTCTGCAAGGCCGTTCCGGTCCTCTGGCACCTGCGGCGCCGGCCGGACGAGAGCTGGCGGGGGGCGTTCCTCTGGAGGCTGGCGTCCGGGGCCGGGTTCGGGATCGCCGAGGGGCTGATCTACTCGGCCAACTACTACAACGGCATCACCGGGTCCGGGCACTACGTCGTCCGGTTCGTCTCGAGCGTCGCGCTCCACGCCGTCTGGACCGGCTCGGTCGCGATCACGGCTCAGCAGCGGCCCGACTGGTTGCAAAGGCGGAACGCTGGCAGGACCTCGTCGCCCCCACGCTCGTGTACATCGCGGTCCCCATGGTTCTGCACGGGCTGTACGACACGCTACTGAAGAAGGAAATGGCCGCGATGGCTTTGCTGGTGGCGGTGTTGAGCTTTGGGTATCTGGCGTTGCGGATCAGCCGCCTGCACGGCGCCGACGACGCGGCATCGACCGCGGCCATGTTGCGCGAGTACAAGTGGCGCAGGGGACTGGGATAGCCGCACGGGGCGCTCCAATGACCGACTTCCGGGCGCGCGTCCGGCGCCGCGACACCCTCTTCGGCCCGCTGCTCACGCTCGCGGCTCCCGAGGTCGCGGAGCTGTTCGTCCTGGCCGGGTTCGATTGGGTCTGGATCGACCTGGAGCACGCCCCGCTCTCGCTCGACCAGGCTCTGCGGCTCATCCAGGCGGTCGCCGGCCGCGCCGGGACCGCGATCCGCGTCCCCTGGAACGACCCGGTGCACATCAAGCGGGCCCTCGACCTCGGGTGCGACAGCGTCATCGTCCCGCAGGTGCGCTCGGCGGAGGAAGCCCGACAGGCCGTCGCGGCCGCGAAGTACCCCCCGGCGGGCGTCCGCAGCGTGGGCATCGCCCGGGCCCAGCAGTACGGGATGACGCTTCAGGAGTACGTGCTCCGGGCCAACGACCGCGTCGCCGTGATCCTGCAAATCGAACACGTGGACGCGGTGCCGCACATCGCCGAAATCCTGGCCGTCCCCGAGGTGGACGCGATCGTCGTCGGCCCCTACGACTTGTCGGCGAGCATGGGCCGCCCGGGCGAGATCAGCCACCCGGACGTCGTCGCGATGGTCGCGCGAGTGGCCGGCGCCTGCAACGACCGCGGGGTGGCGTGGGGCGCCTTCGCCCCGGACGCGGACAGCGCGAAGGTGCACCTCGGGAGGGGGGCCAGTCTGATCACGCTCGGGACCGACACGATCTACCTCTGGAAGGGCGCGCGGGCTGCGCTCGCCTACTTGCGCCCGTCCCCGCGATGACGATTTGTTGCTGAACCCGTGAGAGTTCAGGGCGCTGGCGCTCCCATGGGCCCGACCTCTCACGAGTTCGGCTACGGACATTGGAGATTCGAGCGATGGCAGCCACTCCCGTCCGGTCCGCCCATGTGACACTCGCCGAGGCGCTATCGACGGGCCCGCCGCCCGCGGGGAATCTCGCGGTCCCGATCTTTGCGCACGGGTCGCTCGAGGTGGAGCTATACACTCCGCGGGAGCGGGACCCGCAGCAATCACACAGCCGCGACGAGGTTTACCTGATCGGCCGCGGGAGCGCCGTGTTTTTCGATGGCGCCGTCCGTCGCCTGGTGGGCCCGGGCACGTTCATCTTCGTGGCGGCGGGTCAACCGCACCGATTTGAAGACTTCTCCGCCGACTTCGCGACCTGGGTATTCTTCTACGGCCCGCCAGGAGGCGAGGCGGG
>DATFWZ010000183.1:0-7811 GCA_035258765.1 Gemmataceae bacterium | reverse complement strand
GGAGGGACGAGGTGGGCGACGACATCACTCACCGGTTGCGGGCGGCCGTGACGGACCCCCTGAAGGGGCAGTTCGTCGGCCGCGAGGAGGTGGTCGACCTGATCGCCCTGGCCATCGTCGCCGGCGAGCACCTGTTCCTGTTCGGCCCGCCCGGGACGGCCAAGTCGGCCCTGATCCGAGCGTTCGCTACGGCCGTCGAGGGTCGGTATTTCGAATACCTGTTGACTCGGTTCTCGGAGCCCAACGAGGTGTTCGGCCCGATCGACCTGGTCAAGCTCCGCGAAGGCACGGTCGCCACGGTCACGTCCGGAATGCTCCCGGAGGCCGAGTTCGCCTTCCTGGACGAATTGTTCAACGCCAACAGCGCCATCCTCAACAACCTGCTCACCGTCCTGAACGAGCGGCTGTACCGTCGCGGGCGGGAGGTGATCCGACTGCCGCTCCTGTCCTTGTTCTCGGCGTCGAACCACCTGCCCGAGGATGACGCCCTGGGCGCCTTGTTCGACCGCTTCCTGCTGCGGTGTCGCGTGGAGCCCTTGCCGCGTGACCGCATCGGCCGGCTGCTTGAGGCCGGCTGGGCGCTTGAAAAAGAAGCGACTGTTGCCGAGCGGAACGGTCAACCAACGGTGCACGCCGACGACCTGCGAGTCCTCGCTCGCCGGGTGATGGACGTGAACCTTGGCCCGGTGCGCGACCTGTACGAGGACGCGGCGTTTCGCGTACGCGACCTGGGCATCGCGTTCTCGGATCGGCGTGCGGTGAAGGTGCTGAAGCTGGTGGCCGCCTCGGCCGTGTTGAGCGGGCGTTCGGCCGCGAACGGGTCTGATTTGTGGGTGTTGCGGTACGTCTGGGACCGGGAAGAGCAGATCGCGCCACTCACCTCGTTGGTCCAGGGCCTGTTGCGGGACCAGCCGGCCGAGCAGGCGCACCCGTTGGCGGCCACGCCGGAGCGGGTGGACGGCGAGCAACTCGCCCGGGAGCTGGCCGAGGCCGAGGCCCGTTTGATCGGGAAGTCCTCCCTCGCGGAGCTTGCCCGGTTGCGGGAACAAGTAGCCCGAGTGGCCGACCGGGCGGCGTGGGTGGCCGACGAGGCGGCCCGCCGACACCTGACCGAAAAGGCCGGGGCCATCTTGCAGCGTATTGGCGCATGAACAAACCGTATCAGCTGAATACTTGTCGGGCCGCCCGAGTTCCAGCCCGCGGGCTCGCGGCCCTTGCCCCATTGCGGGCCAAGGGTGGCGTTCATGTCGTCATGGACAAGGCAACCTCCTGGGTGACGTGGGACGGCGATCGGCGGGACCTCATTGACACCCTCCTTACCGTTCCCGGAGTCGAGTGGTTCGAGTCACGCGACGGTCGCTGGTTCGGCCTCGGGACCCACCTGCCGGTGTTCGACCTGCCGCCCGGCGGGGAGTCAATCCCTCTGTCTCGCGCGCTCGTGCCCGCGGCGTTTGCCGCCACGGAGACGGAGTCGCGCGAGCCGGCCGGCGTCCCGCTGCGGCTGGTCCGCTCCGAGGCGCCACACCCTGCGACCGCGCTTCGGTGCCGGGTCGAGGCGCTCCGGAGTTGGGCGGACAAGGCGACGACCATCGAGATTACGCGCGTCAAGGCCGCCCGGCGCGGGGACGTGGCCTGGCTGCTCGGACACGTCCTCCCGGCAATCCCTGGGGCTGCGCGGTTCTGGGGTGAGCGGGTGCTGGTGCCGCTCGGATTTCGGGCCGATCCGGACTGGCCCGAGTCGGCGCTGCGCGAGGCCGCGGGCGTCCGCGATGAAGAGATCCTGGTGCTCGCCGGCCAAGGGGCGGAGGCGATTCCGGCCCCGGCATTCCGCCCGCTCACCCGGGGAGCGCTCCGGCGGGCGATAACGCGGTAGGACGCAATCGCCAAGTGCCATGCACCCGTCGATCCGGCCATACCTCGAGTACTTCTCCCTGCCGAAGGGGTACGGGCCGGCCGGGCTACGCTGGTCGGCCAACGGTGAGGCCCTCGAGACCGACGAGGGGACGCACCGGTTCGCCCGACAGGTCGCCGACTTTCTTGACGGCTTCGCGACCGTCCGCCCGGTGCCGCACTTTGCGCACATCCTCGAGTGCCTGGGGTTGCTCGGCGTCCGCCCGCCGGCAATCTGTCCCGAACCGGAGCGGTTCAAGCTAGTGGCCGCCACATTCCGTCAGCTCGGCAGCCCAATGCGGAACGCCGGGGCCCTGTTCGCTCATTTGGCCGCCACCGTTCCCCTGGCCGTGCACGTCCCGCCCGGCGGGGGCAAGTCGCTGGCCCACTGGCTCACGCATTCGCCGTCCCTCGGCTTCCTCCACCCAGCCGGGCCCGGTAACCCCGAGATCCCTGGCGTGGCCGCCCACGCGTTCCACGAGCGAATTGCCACCCGGCTGCGGGCGATGACCGACTTCGAGGTCCGCCACTGGTTGCGGCACGGAGTCGGGCCACAAGACCTCCCGGCTGATCAGCTGGCCGAGGAGATTGCCCGGAAGCCGCCGAAGTTGGGCGAGTTCCTCGACGACGCGGTCCGCGAGCGGGCCCGGCTCCGCGGGGCCGTCCCGCTCGTCCGCCAGTTCGTCGGGGCCCTGGCCTTGCCGCCGCGCCGGCGCACGCCCCCGAAGCTGCCCGTCGGTGGGTATGCCGATGTGACCAATCGCGGCGACCCGGCCCGGCTCCTGCCGAGCCAGCTCGCCCTCGACCCGGACGAGTTCGTCCGCCGATTCGCCGAAAACGAGCTGCTCTTCTTCCGCCGCGAGGACCCGCACGAGCGGCGGCGCGAGCACCTGGCTCTTGTGGTCGATCAGGGCGTGCTCACCTGGGGGCCGGTCCGGCTCGGGCTCGGAGCTGCCGCATTGGCGTTCGGGCGGGTCGCGGCGAGGCGGGGTCAGACGTTTTCCGTTCGGTTCGGATCGGCACCGACCCAGCGGTTCACGCCCCCGGCTGGCGACGCGCAGCGATTCGGCGAGGCGCTCGAAGCCAGCGACCTGGCGTCGCACCCCGGCCACGCACTGGCGGAGGAAGTGCTTGATCCGTCGGCACCCGACCGCGACATCATCTTGCTCACCCACCCGCGCGTCCTTCGCGAACCCGAGATCACCCGCCTGTCAAAGGTGTTGGCCAGGGGCTGCCGAATGTTCGCCCTGGCCGCGACCGAGGAAGGTCAGGTGGAGCTGGCCGAGCTCCGCGAGGGCGGCGCTGTATCGGTCCGCCGGTTCCGGGTGGACTTCGCCCCGCCCGCGGAAAAGCCGGCCGTCCGGGAAGTCCCGCCGCAGACTCCCTGGTCGGGCGACATCGAGCCGATCCCGTACCCGTTCCGCTTCGGCCTTACCAATCGCGTCATCGGTCTGGCGCTCGACGCCGCGGGCGACCGGCTCATGGCCGCGACGGTCAACGGCTTCCTCCACGTCTGGACACTGGCCGACGGAACCGTCGAGGTGCTGCCTCGGGGAAGTCACAACGCGCAGATCCTGAAGGACGTGCACGCGGTGATGGGCGTGGAGAACGGATTCGTGATCGGCGGACGCATGGGGGCCGACCTGGTCGCGATCCACTACGACTGGCGGAGTCGGACGGTGGCCCTCCATGCCATACGCGCCGACGCGAAGCCGGGCCCCGGGCGATGGCGCGCCTATCCGGGGCTGCATTCCGTCGCCGTCACCGCCGGGGACTTCTTCCGCGGACTCGACCTGAGAACCGGCGCAATCCTCCCACCGACTGACGGCTTGGTCAGCGCGTTTGCCGCCGCGACGGTGAACGCGGCGATCAAAACGACTCTAGCGTCAGCGTCACCGATCCTCAACGTCCCCGTGATTCGCGTCGGCGAAACACGTCCGGGGAACGGGACATACGTCGTCATCGACGGCGTGTTGGGCAAAGTCCGGGTCGAGCTTCCGAGCGGTGCCCCGGTCGCGTTCATCCCGACCACGGATGGACGGCCCCGACTCAAAGGTGCGAACATCACCGGGGCCCAGGTCGCCGGGGACACGCTCGCCCTGGCCACCGGGACCAGGAGTCCGGTCTGGTCGCTGCACGACCTGGCCAACGACGGCCGGACCCTGGCCGAGTACCCGCCGTCGCGGTCGTGGGTCAAGACGGCGACGTTGTCGATCGACGGGCGGCTCTTCGCCCGGCAGACCGGCCGGTGCGAGCTGACGGTCACCGACCCGTGGGCGAATACGAACGTCCTCACGACAGCTCCGGGGCGATGCCACTCCAACCTCGACGTCCGGCTCGGCTCCAGTTATCTCGGTCTCTCGATCGGCCAGCACGCCGCCTTGCTCGACTGGTCGTCGGGGCCGTTGCGGGTCCGTCACGACCTCGGGGCGGGCGATGACTTCGGCCGATTGGCCATGTTACGGCTCTACCCCGCGTCGGCCGCGGAAGACCACGGCGGACGCGTCGCCGGCATCTACCGGACTCGCAAGCGCCACATCATCGCCGATTGCTTCGGCCAGGTCGCCGTCCTATGCGACGGGGTGCCGGCGGTCATGTTCATGTATCGTCGCGGGGAGCTGGCCGCGTGGACGCCCGACGGGGTCCTGTACGGGCCCGCCGAGCTGACCGGCGGGCCGCCGACGCCCGACGCGCTCTTCAGACTCGGCGAAGTACTCCGGCGGGCCGCGGAATAGCGCGAACCTCGACTCGCCCAGCCGGCTCCGTATCAATCCCTCGCCATGCCCCGGCCCGCCGAGCCCGCGACCATGTCGTACGCCATCCGCTGCCAAAACCTGGTCAAGACCTACCCCGGCCGGCCGCCCGTCGAGGCCGTCCGCGGACTCGACCTGGAAATCCGCACGGGCGAGTGTTTTGGCCTGCTCGGACCGAACGGGGCCGGCAAGACCACCACGATGGAAATCCTCGAGGGCATCCTCGACCTGACGTCCGGGGAGGTCGAAGTCCTCGGCCGGCGGTGGGACCACGACGCGGCCGAAATCCGCCGCCGGATCGGCATCTCGCTCCAGGAGACGCGACTGGCGGATAAGCTCACGGTGCGGGAAGTGGTCCGAATGTTCCGGTCCTTCTACCCGAACGGTCTCGACCCGGATGAGGCCGTCCGCCGCGTTTCGATGGAGGAGAAGGCCCGCAGCTATGTGTCCAAGCTGTCCGGCGGGCAAAGGCAGCGGCTCGCGGTGGCTTGCGCCATCGTCGCTGACCCGGAGCTGCTCTTCCTCGACGAGCCGACGACGGGGCTCGACCCGCAGTCGCGCCGGCAACTGTGGGACATCATCAAGGGATTCCGCGACGCCGGGCGGACGGTCATGCTCACGACCCACTACATGGACGAAGCCGAGCGGCTGTGCGACCGCGTGGCCGTCGTGGACCACGGCCGCGTGATCGCCCTCGGCACGCCGGACGAGCTGATCGCCCGGCTCGGCGGCCAGAACGTCATCGACTTCACCCTGACCCAGGCGCCGAACCCGCCCCCCGCGGAGGAGTTCAAGGGTCTGCCGTCGGTCACCTCGGCCCGGGTCGAGAGCGGAGCGTACGGGCTGACCGTCGCGGAGCCGCACGTCGCATTGCCGGCCTTGCTCCGGCACGTGCAGTCGATCAACCGCGAGCTGGCGGCGCTGACGACGCGACACGCGACGTTGGAGGACGTGTTCGTCAACCTCACCGGCCGGCATCTGCGAGACGACGCCGAGGATGCGCCGGCGAAGTGAGGCACACCTTCGGTTCGCCGCAAAACGATACCACCCAATGAGCGCTAATCGATACACACCACTCGTTCAGCTCACCCTGGCCCGGTTCCGCGAGTTCTACCGCGAGCCGGCGGCCGTGTTCTGGGTGTATGGCTTCCCGCTCATAATGGCGGTCGCCCTGGGGATCGCGTTCCGGGAGCGGCCGGTCGAGCAGATCACCGTGGACATTCGCGAGGACACGGGCTCCCCCGCGGCGGTGGCCACGCTGAAGGAGAAGCTCGCCGCGGACGAGCGGTTCACCGTCCGGACCGTGACTGGGGACGAGTGGGTCAAGCTCCTGCGTTCGGGCAAGTCAGACCTCATAATCGCCCCCCTCCCGGAGGGCGGCTACGAGCTTTGGGACGAGCCGAACCGGTCGCAGACCGTCCTCGCCCGGTACGCCGTCGAGAGCATCCTGTACCGTCCGGCGGCCGCAAGTGCCCCGAAGCTGACCGAGAAGCACCTCGAGGAGACCGGCAACCGCTACATCGACTTCCTGCTGCCCGGACTCCTCGGCATGAACCTGATGGGCGGCGGGCTATTCGGGGTCGGGTTCGTGCTGGCCGACATGCGCGTCCGCAAGCTCCTGAAGCGATTCCTGGCCACGCCGATGCGCCGGTCGGACTTCATGATCTCGATCATGCTCAGCCGCATGGTGTTTACGATCCCGGAAGTGCTGATTCTCCTGATCTTCGGGTGGGCGGTGTTCGGGGTGAAGAACCAGGGGAGTTTGCTGGAGCTGACGTTCCTGATCGTTCTCGGAGCGGCCAGCTTCTCCGGGCTCGGGCTGCTGGTGGCCAGCCGGGCGAAGACGATCGAGACCGTCTCCGGGCTCATGAACCTGGTGATGCTGCCAATGTGGCTCTTGTCCGGGGTCTTCTTTTCGTCCGAGCGGTTCCCGGATTGGATGCAGCCGTTTATCAAGGCGCTGCCCCTGACCGCGCTCAACGACGCCTTGCGGGCCGTAATGCTGGAAGGGAGGTCACTGGCCGAAATCGGCTACGAGCTCGGCGTGCTGATCGCCTGGGGCGTGCTGTCGTTCGCGATCGCGCTGAAGATCTTCCGGTGGCGGTGACCGCCGCCGGTTTCCTATCTTTCATTTACACACACCCCCTGAAACATAATCAGCCTCTGACGACTCTCAGAGTCATCCCGCCCGGTGTTTCGACTTTCGCTGCATCTGGGCGGCCTGCCATGCAACGAAATGGCGTGTCGTTGCAAGTCTGCGCCAATCCTCACTTCCCGGCCTTCAGCTCCTGCTCACTCGTCAGCGCGAAGTAGAACCCGTGCGGGTCGTTGCCGTTGACGATTTTGATGAGAATCGCGTTTGCGCCCTTCTTGAGCTTCACCGGAATCTGGTGGCGCTCGGGGGTCGCGGCGAAGTGGTCGCGGTTTTCGAAGACTTGCTTGCCGTTCACCCAGACCTTGGCGCCGTCGTCGTTGCCGAAGAGGATCACCCCCTCCTGATCGACCGGCGAATCGATTTCGCGGTAGAGGTAGGAGGCGCTCAGCGCCGACTTGCCGGCGTAGTGGGCCATGAGGTCCACGTAGCCGGTGCCGTTCACCTTCACCGCTGACCATTTGATCGGGCCGTCGCGGCCGGGGAGGCTCGCGGACAGGTCGATCGCCTTGGCGCTTTCGATGCCGAGGTCCTTGTCGAGGGCCGAATCGCTCGCGTCGTTGGCGAACGGCCCGAGGATGTGCCACGACTCGGGCGTCAGCGACGCGGTCTTCAGCGTCAGCAGGTACTCGACCATGTCGATCAGCTCGTCCTCGGTCAGGGCCGCGACCAGGTTGTCGGGCATGATCGAGACCAGGCTCTTTTGCTTCGGCCCGTCGAGGTCCTTGGTCGCGAAGGTGTGGTCCTTGCCGTTCGCGTCGCGGAGGGTGATGCTCGACTCCGACTCGGCAACGAGAAGGCCGATGACGCTCTTCATATCCACCGTGTCCACCTTCCACTGAACGTACTGGTCCGCGATGGCCTTGCTTGGCAGCAGGACGGACTCAAACAGGTTCTCCTTGCTCGCCTTCTTGCCGATCATCGACAGGTCCGGGCCGATGTTGCCACCGACGCCGCGGACCGTGTGGCAGCGCAGGCACTGCGATTCGCCTTTGAGCGACGCCTTGAAGACGGCC
>DATFWZ010000182.1:0-6390 GCA_035258765.1 Gemmataceae bacterium | reverse complement strand
GTCCTCCGGTCGCTGACGCTCCCGGCTCGCCAGTGCCTTCCGCGCTCCGCCCCGCAAAGCCTCCTTCACCCAGTCGTGGTGAATTGATGTGGCGCGAAAACCGCCCGAATCGCGTTACGACCTCACCCCAGCCGACGATAGATTGTGGTGGGGTGTGCGCGGCGCGAGGGCCGGGGGGTGACGAGCCAGGACGTCCAGCACCGGAAGGCGGAGTTCGCCCGCTACCTGGCGCAGAGTCAGGCCCGACTGTACGGCTACATCCACTCGCTGGTCCCGGACCTCACCCACGCCGACGACCTGTACCAGCAAACGGCCCTGGTCCTCTGGGCCAAGTTCGACGAGTTCGACCGGGCCCGGAGTTTCTTCGCCTGGGCGTGCGGGGTGGCCCGGTTCGAGGCCGCGAACTACGTCCGCAGCCTGGGCCGCCAGCGCCGGTTCTTCAGCGACGAGTTGAGCCTGCTGCTGGTCGAGGCGCACGAGGAGATGGCCGAGGACGAGTTGGCCGAGCGCCGACAGGCCCTCAGCAAGTGCGTGGACAAGCTCGCCGCGGGGGACCGCGCGCTGCTCACCGAGTGTTACCTGGACCCGGCCGGCGTGCCGGCCGCCGCAGCCCGCCGGAACCGATCGACCCACAGCGTCTACAACTCGCTGCGGCGGATCAGGCAGGCATTGCTCAAGTGCATCACCCGCGCCCTGGGCGGGTAGCTAGCCCGCGAGGAACCGATGACCGACCCCGAGCCGCTGGACGCCCTGATCGACGACTACCTCAACGGACTCCTGGACGACGCGCGGGCGCGCGACCTGGAGGCCCGACTGCAGGCCGACGTCGCGGCCCGCCGGGCGTTCGTCCGGTACGTCCGGTTGCATACCGACCTGTCGCTCGAGCTACGTGCCCGGCAGGCTAGCGGACGCGTGCTCGACCTGATCGGGATGGATTTGGCCGCCACCTCGCCGACGCCGCAACCGCAAAGCACGCCCCGACCCGCCCGGTCCGTGCATCGGCTGGTTTCCCTGATAGCCGCGGCCGCAGTGTTGATCCTGGCCGTGTGGGCCGGGTGGCGATTGTTGGGCCCGCGATCTGCGCCGGAGGAGGCGGTGGCCTGGCTGGTCAACGCCCAGAACTGCACCTGGACCGACGGCGAACCGCCCGGCGAGCTGCGACCCGGCCGGTCCGTGCGGATCGATCGCGGACTGGCCGAGCTTCGTTTCCGGTGCGGGACGCGCATGGTCATCGAGGGGCCGGCCCATATCGACCTGGTCTCCGCCAGGAGTATCCGCTTGCAAGCCGGCAGGTTGACCGCGCGCGTGCCTGCGGAGGCGACCGGCTTTGAAGTGCTCTCCCCGCAAGGCAAGGTGATCGACCTGGGGACCGAGTTCGGCGTGTCCGTCAACGCGAACGGGGTGACCGACGTCTACGTATTCGCCGGGCAGGTCGAGGCCTACCCGTCCGACAACTCGCGGGCCGGGAAGGTGAGCCTGACCGAGCGGCAGGCAGTCCGGATCGCGGCCGGCCAAGTGACCGCGACCGACACCGACCCGAAGAGGTTCGTCCGGGCCATCGTCCCTCAATCGGTCACCGTGCCGCGACCAGCAAAGTTGACCTTCGACCACCCGATCGACGACACTCTCCGCGACGCGACCGGTGCCGGCACCGGCCTGACCCATCGCCTGCCCGGGACCGGCGACTGGCTGGCCGCGAACGACGAGTACCTGCGCCTCGACCCGACCCGCGGCCGGCTCGAGCTGACCGCGACCCGGAGCGACCTGAACACGCAGTACCGACTTCGCCGCGGCGAGTACCTTGGCGTGCGCCTGTCGGACCATGGTTTCAGCGGGTCGGAGGACTTCGAGGTCAGCGCCGTCTTCCCGGAGATCCCGTCGCTCGAGTTCATCGGCCAGTTCGGCCTGTACGCGGGGGCGCGGAGCGACCGGGCCATTCGCGGGGGGGTGCTCAAACTCCGGAAAGAGGGGGCCGAAGTCTACACGCAGTTCCTCGTCAACAACCCGGACGGCAAGGACGCGGACCTGTACGAGGTCGGCCTCCTCCGCCCCGGGACCGACCTGCGGCTGACCCTGCGCCGGTCGTCCGGCAACTACACGCTCACGGTCGAGAACCTCACCGCGGGCGGGGCCAGCACCCTGGCCATCCGCCACCCCGACTACCTGGACGCCGAGAAGGACCTGTACGTCGGGCTGTTCGCGGCCGAGCCGCGGAGCGACGTCGGGCGGAAGTTGGTCGTGAAGGAGTTCCAGGCCACTGTCTGGGTCGCTGCCCCCGCCGCCGACCGCTAAACTCACCACAGATTCAGCCCCCACGAGAGATTCACGCATGCCCCGCCTTCGCGCAGTCGCCATAGCCCTCGGCCTCCTTGTCGCGGGGACCGCGACCGCCCAGCCGCCGAAGCCGCTCAAGGTCCTGTTCCTCGGCGATAACGGGCACCACAAACCGGCCGACCGGTATCGCCAACTCGAACCGGTGTTCGCCAAGCGCGGAATCGAACTCGTTTACACCGACAAGGCCGACGCCCTTTCGGACAAGACGCTCGCGTCCTACGACGCCCTCGTCATTTACGCGAATGCCACCCGCATGACGCCCGAGCAGGAGAAGGCCCTCCTCGACTTCGTCGAGGGCGGCAAGGGGTTTGTCCCACTCCACTGCGCCAGTTACTGCTTCCTCAACTCGCCGAAGTACATCGACCTGGTCGGCGCCCAGTTCCTCCGCCATGGCACCGGGACGTTCAAGACCACCCCCGCGGCGCCGGACCACCCGATCCTGAAAGCGTTCACCGGCTTCGAGAGCTGGGACGAGACCTACGTCCACACCAAACACAACGAGAAGGACCGGACCGTCCTCGAGTACCGCGAAGAGCGGGGCGTCAAGGAGCCGTGGACCTGGGTCCGCACCCAGGGCAAGGGCCGCGTCTTCTACACCGCGTGGGGGCACGACGAGCGGACCTGGGGCAACCCCGGCTTCCAGGAACTGGTCGAACGCGGGCTGCGCTGGACCGTCGGGCAGGACCCGACGACGGTGAAGCGCCCGGCCGGTCGGTCGGCGCTGGTGGCCCGTGGGCCGTTCCCGGTCCCGGAGACGACCCCAAAGCGCACGGACGTGAAGCCGTTCGAGTACGACGACGTCGGCAAGTGGATCCCGAACTACACACCGAGCCGGACATGGGGCACGCAAGGTGAGCCACTTTCCAAGATGCAGCGGCCGCTCCCGCCGGATGAGTCGCAGAAGCACATCGTGGTCCCGAAGGGGTTCCGGGCCGAGTTGTTCGTCACCGAGAAGGAGCTCGGCGGCAAGCCGATCTGCATGACCTGGGACGAGCGCGGCCGGCTGTGGGCCGCCCTGACGATGGACTACCCGAACGAATTGAACCCGCCGACCCAGGGGCGGGACAAGATCGTCGTCTGCGAGGACACCGACGGCGATGGCAAGGCGGACAAAGTGACCGTTTTCGCCGAGGGACTGAGCATCCCGACGAGCATCTGCTTCGCCCGCGGCGGAGTGATCGTCTTCGACGCGACCCAGACCGTCTTCCTCAAGGACACCGACGGCGACGGCAAGGCCGACGTCCGCGAGGTCCTGTTCGGCACCTGGAACATGCGCGACACCCACGGCGGCCCGAGCAACATGCAGTACGGCCTCGACAACTGGGTTTGGGCCATGCAGGGATACAACGACTCGCGGCTGGTCGTCGCCGGGGAGACGCACCGGTTCCGCCAGGGGTTTTTCCGGTTCAAGCCGGACGCGTCGAAGCTGGAGTACATCCGCTCGACCAACAACAACACCTGGGGCTTCGGGATGAGCGAGGAGGGGATCATCTTCGGCTCGACCGCCAACGGCAACCCGAGCGAGTACATGCCGATCCCCAACCGGTACTACGAGGCCGTCCCGACCTGGGGCGCGTCGCTGCAGTTGCGCGGCATCGCCGACTCCTACAAGTTCAAGCCGATCACCGAGCACGTCCGGCAAGTAGACTGGCACGGCGGCTACACCGCCGCGGCCGGGCACGCCCTCTACACGGCCCGGGGGTACCCGAAGGAGTACTGGAATCGCACCGCCTTTGTCGCCGAGCCGACCGGACACCTCGTTGGCACTTTCGTGCTCACCCCCGACGGGGCCAACTTCCGGTCCACCAACCCGTTCAACCTGCTCGCCAGCGACGACGAGTGGACGGCCCCGATCATGGCCGAGGTCGGCCCGGACGGGAACGTCTGGGTGATCGACTGGTACAACTTCATCGTCCAGCACAACCCGACGCCGCAGGGGTTCAAGACCGGCAAGGGGGCCGCGTACGAGAACCCCCTTCGCGACAAGAAGCACGGCCGCATCTACCGGGTCATCCACGAGGCGACGGGATCGATCAAGGACACGGGCGCCCGCTTCTCGCTCGCGGACGCCACGCCGGAAAAGCTGATCGCCACTCTCAAGAGCGACAACCTGTTCTGGCGGCGGCACGCCCAACGATTGCTGGTGGAACGCGGCAAGACCGACGTGCTCCCGGCGCTCTTCGCGCTCGCCCGCGATCAGCAAGTGGACGAAATCGGCCTGAACGTCGGTGTCATCCACGCCCTCTGGACGATCCACGGGCTCGGGGCCCTCGACGGGTCCAACCCCGAGGCAACTTCGGTCGCCGTTGCCGCCCTCAAGCACCCATCCGCGGGCGTTCGCCGGAACGCGGTCCAGGTGTTGCCCCGCGACGAAGATGCCGTGGCCGCGATCCTCGCCGCGGGCCTGACCCGCGACCCGGACGCCCAGGTTCGCTTGATGACCCTCCTCGCCCTCGCCGACCGGCCGCCGAGCGACGCCGCGGGCAAGTCGATCATCGAGGCCCTCGGCCGACCGGAGAACTCTGGCGACCGCTGGATCCCGGACGCGGCGACCGCTGCGGGCGCGATGAACGGCGCCGGCTTCCTCCGAGCACTTGCCACCGCCCAGAACCCCTCCGGCAAGCTGCTGACCGCCGCCGGGATCGTCGCCGAGCACTACGCCCGCGGCGCGCCGGTGGACACCGTCGGCCCGGTGCTCGCCGCCCTGGCCGACGCGGAGCCGGCCGCGGCCGACGCCGTGGTCCGCGGGATCGCCAAGGGATGGCCGTCCGGCAAGCCGCCGAAGCTCGACGAGAATGTCGAGAAAGACCTCGGCCGACTCGCCGCCCGGCTGAGCCCGGACCGTCGCGGGGCGCTGGTTCGCCTGGCAGCCGGGTGGGGGAGCAAACAATTCACCCAGGCCGGGGCCGAGTTGGTCAAGGCCTTGCTCGCCAAGGTCGCGGACTCCTCAGTCAAGACCGACGATCGCATCGCCGCCGCGAGCGAGCTCGTCGGCTACCAACCAACAAACAAAGAGTTGGTGTCCACGATTCTGGAGCAGATCACCCCGCAAGCCCCGCCCGAGCTGGCGCTGGGCCTCTTGCAAGCCCTCAAGGCCAGCGAGTCGGCGGAGGCCGCGACGCTCCTCCTCGACCGCCTCGCGGGCCTGACCCCCGCCGCCCGCGCCGCGGGCATCAGCGTCCTGCTCACCCGCGCCGACTGGACGCGCAAGCTCATCGACGCGATCGCCGCCGGCAAGCTCGCCCTCACCGACCTCGCCCTCGACCAAAAACAAGCCCTCGCCGAGCACCCGGACGCGGCTGTCCGCAAGGCCGCGGTGGCCCTCCTGTCCCGCGGCGGGGCCCTGCCCAACGCGGATCGCCAAAAAGTCATCGAAGAATTCCTCGCGATCACCAAGGAGAAGGGGGACGCGGCCGCGGGTAAGGTGGTCTTCCAGAAGCAGTGCGCGAAGTGCCACACCCACACCGGTGAGGGCCAGAACATCGGCCCCGACCTCACCGGCATGGCCGTCCACCCCAAAGACCACCTGCTCACGGACATCCTCGACCCGTCCCGGAGCGTCGAGGGCAATTTCCGCCTCTACAAGGTCGTCACCAAGAGCGACAAGGTGCTCAACGGCATGCTCGCGGGCGAATCCAAGACCGCGATCGAGTTGGTGGACACCGAGGGCAAGAAGCAAACCGTCCTCCGCGAAGACATCGAGGAGCTGATCGGCTCAACCAAGTCGCTCATGCCGGACGGGTTTGAGAAGCAAGTCTCACGGAAGGAATTGAGCGACCTGCTGGAGTTTCTGACGCAGAAGGGCAAATACTTGCCGCTCCCGCTCAACAAGGTCGCGACCGCGGTGAGCACGAAGGGCATGTTCTTCCGCGAGGACGCCGCGATCGAGCGTCTGGTGTTCCCGGACTGGAAGCCGCGAACCGTGGAGGGGGTCCCGTTCGTCCTCGTGGACCCGCAGGGGGAAAAGGCCGCGAACGTGATCCTGCTCAACGGCGGCCCGGAGGGCAGCCTGCCGCTCAAGATGCCGAAGTCGGTCTCCCTCCCGTGCAACACCCC
>DATFWZ010000181.1:0-10971 GCA_035258765.1 Gemmataceae bacterium | reverse complement strand
GGCCCCGCCGGAGGCGATACCCAGGGGGTGTCCGGTTGCCTCGCCCGTCCCTTCCCGCCGTCGCCCTGCTTGCCCTCCTCAGCTCCTGCGGCGTCGCGCTCGCCGACGATGGCCAGCGGCACCAACGGCTCGCGCTCATTGTGACCGTCGAGCGATACTACACGGTCACTCTGAAGCTGCTTGAACACGCGGACGACGACGGGCTGCGGCTAGCGGCAGCCTTGCGGGGCGGCGGGTACGACGTCGAGCTGCTCAACACTGTTCCCGGCAAGGTGGACCGGACCCGGTTGGCCACCCTAGACAACGTGCGGGCGCACGTCCGGGCCCGCGCCGCCGAGGCCCAGGCCGGGGACACTCTGGTCTTCGCCTTCATCGGTCACGGACTTCAGGGGACGAAACCCGATGACCAGTTTTTCTGCCTGCGCGACTCGGAGGCGGATCGGTTCGACTCGATGCTGCCGACAGCCGAAGTATTCCGGGCGCTGGAGGAGAGCCGGGCGTCTCAGAAAATACTGCTCTTGGACGTGTCCCGACAGGCGCCGACGCGCCGGGTGTCGGTCCCCACCGTGGATGAGGTACGCGTGCCGGTCCGGGGGGTGGGCGTGCTGGTGAGCTGCCGGCGGCTGGAGTTCGGCATCGAGTCGGCGGACCTCGGGGCCGGGCTGTTCGCCTACCGGCTGGCCGAGGGCCTGTCCGGGGCCGCGGCGGATGGCCGCGGACGAGTAACATGGGAGGGCCTGTCCCGGTACGTCCGGGACCGGGTGCCGGAGGACGCCTGGCGGGGCAGCGACCGGACGTCAAGCTCGCAACACCCCGTGGAGCTGGCCCCGCCGGCCAACCCCAAGGTCGTCCTGTTGACCGTTGCCCCGCCGGCGGTCAACGACGCGGAAGACGTTCGGGCAGACCCGCGGGTCGCGGCGGACGGCCCAACGAAGGCGGCGCCACCAAGGCCGTCGGCGGCGGACGAGCCTCGGCCCGGGCCGGCTAGCGGATCGCGTTTCTTGAGGCCGCCGGTGCAGGAGGCAGACGTACCTGACCGGGCCGACAGCACGCGCCTGCTCGCGGTACTCGGCCTCCTGGCGGGCGGGACGCTCCTCCTCCTGCTCGTTCTTCTATTCGCGGCCTGGGCCAACCAGTGTTCGCTCACCCGCGCCGCCGTCCTCATGGTCGAAGGGCCGGTGTCGTCGGCGGTGACCGCGGGCCGGCGCGTCGTTGCGGCGGTCGGCGCCTCCGGCGGGCGTATGGATTGGACCTTAGTGCGGCTCTGCCAGCGGTGTGGGGCGGTTAGGAGGCGAGACGACGGACCCGGCGCGTCGTGCCCCGCGTGCGGTCATTCGTCGAGTTGACACGGTGCCACGGAGCCCCTCGCCGATGAGCCACCTCGTCCACTGCCCGAGATGCGGGGCGCGACTCCGATCGGAGGTCGAGTCCCGGTCGGCCGAACGCTCGTGTGCTGCCAGTGCTGCACGCGGTTCGCCATTTCCAACCCCAGCCGGGCACCGGCAACACCAGCACCGGCCGGGGACGTGCCGCTTGGGGTGTCCGCGCATAGCGTGTCGCCCGACCTTGGATACTTGCCGCCCTTGCCGAGACGGCGGCACCGCGCCGTGCCATTCGTCGTGGCCGGGATCGCCTTCCTACTGGCCGGGGCCGGGCTCGTCGTCCTGACGCGCCGGCTGGCCGACCGAATCACTGCCCCGAACGTCTACGAGCCGGACCGGACCGAGGAGCTGTTGGCCTGCGTGCCGCCGGACAGCGAGGCCGTGGTCCATGTCAACTTCCGGGCCCTGTCCGAGAACCCGGCCATGCGGGCTGTGATCGAGTCCCGCGGCACCCTGGTCCCAAACTCCACGATCACTGCCAACATGCTGGACCACCTGTGCTTCGCCGGGAAGGTTCGGTCCCCGGCCGCCCGCGAGGTGGTCGCGGTCTTCCGGTTCCGGCACGACTACGACCCGAACAACCTGTTCGACCGACAGGCCGTGGAGGTCAAGCGGCGCGGCATCAAGGAGTACTACAAACTGACCCCCCACGTCTGGATGCACTGCCCGACCAGCCGCAGGTTGGTTTTGGCAGAGGAGCAACGCGCCCTGGTGGACCGGCTCGAGAACCCGGGCGGCAGTCTCCGCGGCGACCTGCGGACCGCCTTTGAGTCGGCGGAGGGCCCGGTCCGGGGGGCTGCCGTCGGCCCGTCCGCCCAGCTAGACTTCCGGTTCGACTTCTCACCGTGGGTGCGCATCCCCCTCCAGGGCCACGCGCACCCGCTCGTCCTGTCCGTCGCGAGCAGCTCCCGGCTAACGCGCGACACCCTTGAGGTGCGCACCGTCCGAACGTACTCCAGTTCCGAGAAGGCCAAGCTGGCGGCCGTGCAAATCGACGACTCTGTCGGTCAGGCGTTCGGGGCCCTGGAACGGAGCCGGCCACCCCTCCGATCCGGACGTGTATCTACTCAAGGTCATCCACGACTCGTGGGCCGTCGAGGCCCGCGGCGCGAGGACAGAGGAGACTTGGACAATCCCGATCCGCGAATTGCCCGACCTGCTCGACCTGCTCAAGCGCAACAATTAACTGTCCGGCCGATCGGTCACCCGCCCGTCCGATCTGTGGCTACTTTCGACTCGTGGGGTAATGGGTTTCCAATCATCGATGGCCACGACGCATTCCCCGCCCTGCCGTCGCGCCCCTGATCACCCGACCGTTTCCGCTCTCAAAACTCTCCGGATTTCTTCGACAGCCGCCACCCGCTTCGTCGCGCAGCGGGTAGGGATAGATCCCCCGAAACGATCAGCCCCTGCGACTTCTCTAGTGGTACACCAACGCGCGTCGCCAGTGGATCGATTACTCGTCCGGGATCACCCCCTCGGCGCCACCAATCGCCTCCCCGCGCTTCCTTGCCCGGATCAGTTCCGGCTGCCAGCCCGGTACCAGCAGCGGCAGCCGCGGGTCGTCCGCGTCCATCGCCTCGATTTCCTTGTCCTGGTGCTCCCGCAAGTACCGGTGCACGTCGTCGCCCGTAACTTTACCGGGCTCAGGTTGCTTACGCTCCAGCTTCGCCAGCCGCGTGATCAGCGATCTCATGCCGGTACGCTCCCGGCCGCCCGTGTCTCCAGGGCGCGGAGGCGTTCCTCGAACTCGGTCACCTCGCGGAGGCGGAGGACGCTTTCGAGGATGGTGCGGGCGGCGCCGAGCCGGGTCTGCTCCGATTCGGCCTTGAGCAAGTCCACGAGCGTGTCGGCCGCGGCGAGCAGGCCGGCGTTGAGGCGGCCGAGGGCGGTCGAGGTGATCTCGTTGCGGTAACGCCGGATACCCTTCTGGGCCTTCGGGGAACCGCTGGACCAGCTCGGTGACCGTCGGGCCTGCACAGACGGTAGTACAAGACGTGACCCGGGCCGGGGAAGCGGACCATTCGGCCAGTACACGGGCGTACTCGGCCTTCGACTCGTCCGACCCGTATTGACCGAGAAGAGCCTGGCAACGGCGACCGTCCGGCGCCCGGACCACGGTCATGGCTTGGCCGGACTGGCGGTGGAGGAGGTAGGAGGTGGGTTTGGACTGGCGGGCCATGCGGTGGTACCCAACTGTTGAAAGTTCAACAGTTCGAGGGGTTCCGGGCCGCACTCCCGACCGCCGGGAGGTAATGCAACGCCATTCGGCCAACGACTTGCGGAGTGGGCAGAGCCGGGATTGAACCGGCGACCTAGCGATTTTCAGAAGCTCTTCACCTGTCTGACTTCGGCGCAGAAGCACTTTAGAGGGTGTAGCTTATATCGAACACCCACGCTCGCATAGGTCGGTTCGGGCCATTGCGAGACTGTTGGTGCAACTGCGTGCCGCGACGGAATTTGTCACAAATCAACAATGGCTTATCTGTAATGGGCGAGCGTTCCTGCGGAACATTCCGCGCTCAATAATCCGGCGCGGCGTGCCAGCTGGTCGAGGGGCTGTGCGAATTGTGCGGTTGGCGGCCGCTCCTGGTAGCAGTCACCGGGTACGGTGGGCTGGAGGACTGGACCTGCCTGGACGGATTCAACTGCCACCTGCTTGCACCAGGAGCAGGAAATCAGAGACAATTTGGGACACTTGCAGTCAATGCCGGCAGGAACAAGCATCCGTCAGGAGGAGCGCAGACTAGTCTCTACTCATTTCGGTCGAGAAACATATAGCGGCTCTGCGCTCGGCGCTTCGGTCTCGGAGGGCGTCGGACCTCCTGCGCTCGCGGACAAGGGTACGGCGGCTATCTCTCTGTCGATTTGGCCTCGCGCTCCTGGTCGGCACCACTTCCGCCCTCCGGTCGCGCCAAGCGAACGTGCTCCGAGAGCGATCAAACCCATTGGATTCGATTCCGCCAGACCCAGAAGTGGCTACCGCACGCGGTGGCGTCGACCGAGGGGTGGATGGTGAGCGTTCCGTCTTCATAGAGTTCGACGGACCAGCACGGCGAGTGGCTTTTCATCAGGTTGACGGCAATCACCGCCCCGCATCGGCAGGGGCACGAGAACCGAAGCCACTTCGGCTTCTCGGCTGGCCCGACAAGCACCAGCTTACGCTGCTCGATCGCCCGTTCCGGGTCCTCGCCGGGGCGCACCCGGACGACTCCCGTGAAATTATGGTACCGGCGGTCTCGCCGGAACTTCGATGAGAGCCATCTCCAAAGTCGTTCGATCCAGCAAAACACGTGTTAGCCCCTCCGAAACTCGCCCTGATGGGCTTCAGATTCCGGCCAGCTCATGTTCAAGAATCTCTTGCCATCTCCTCGCCCCCATACGGACCGCTCTGCACAGAGACACTCGGGGTTTGGCGACTGGCGGTTTGTTCGGACGCGAGACTCACTAATGGCGAGCAGCACCTCGGACGACCGCCGTTCCTCGCCCATGAACCCGGTCAGCCGGTGGAGCAGTTCGGTGACGGCTTGAGCCGCGACCGCGGTCGTAAACGGGATGACCGCCGGCGCGGGCGTTTCAAGTTCCGGGGCGTAACCCTCGCTCACCAAGGACCGGCGCTCGTCGGGGGAGAGTGTCTCGAGGCGGATGGCGTCGGCCGACGTCCGCTCCCTGCAGAAGAGGCAGGCCTCCCCGGGCATCAGGGTGGTTACCCGCCCGGTCACCCCGCGGATCTTTCCTTCGTGCGAGTCGATCTTCACCCCCGTGTCGATGACTGGGATGTAGTACCGAAGTGCGAGCTGCACCAGGATCGCTCGGGGGGCGTGGCGATCGGTGCATCCGAATACTAGATCGCATTCTCGGAGGCGCATCGCCGTCTCATGGACGGTAATGTGCTCGGAGTAGACGCGAACCTCCGTCTGGAGCCCGGTCCGGCGGGCCGAGTCGGCCGCAATCCCCGCCTTGTTCCTTCCCGCGTCCCTGACCGACGAGCCATACACGCGATTCACGTTCGTCTCGTCGAACACGTCGCGGTCGAAAACCGACATCGTACCGACACCGAGCCGCACGAGTTCTTCCATCACCGCCGACCCGGTGCCACCCGCCCCAATGACCCCGATGTGAAGCCTTGCGAGCAGCCGCTGGGTGTCGGGGCCGAATGCCCGCACCTGGCGGTCGAAGATCTCGGGCACTGCCTGATCGTCGGGCTGGTCATCGATGAACGTGAACCGGCGGCCGATGACCCTGATTCGGCTGATGCCACTTCGGCCCTCGGCTGTCGTCACACGCCCGCGGACGGTGTTCGGTCGGCTGAGGACGAGCGACCCGTGGACGCCGTCCGGGATTTGGTCGAGCCAGAAGGCATGGAGCTTCTCATCCTCCCGGTCGTCCCGCACGGAGAAGTCCGCGACCCCATCTGGGTGCGAGTGAACGAACACGACGGACGCGCCGATCATCTTCGCCTGCTTCGCCACTCGGACGTACGAGGCCGACTCGATGCTCAGCTGAAACTTCTCCTGGCGGAGCACGTGCTCCTCTGCGACCGGGACCACGTGGCGGACGAGGAGCCGTCGTTCCGCCCCTGTGTCGGAGACCCCGCAGAGAAGGTACGCCGCCCCCTCCAACCCAGGGGCAGAGAAGACGGCCCGGCGGAGGTCCTCGAAGTACTCTTCTGGGATGGTCAGCGTGAATCGGCACATCACGTCACCCTTTGGGCTGGAGTTCCTTGAGGATGAGCGCGAAGAACATCGGCAGGCCGTCGAGCCCGGGGCGCCACGGGCTCGCGAGGTGCCGCGAGAACCGCTGCCAGCGCCGACCCACGTGCTCCTCGAACTGCTCGGCGGCCTGGGGGTAGGTCCCGTTCTTCAGCCGTAGCGGCGGGTCGACGTAGTACATGTCCAGGCCCGCGGTGTTGTACCCCGCGGGGATGCGAATCATGAGGTCGGTCTTATCCCGGTCGAAAACGGCTGTGCTGACCGCGAGGTCCTTCACCACTAGGAACCCACCGCAGCCCCCGGGAATGAGTTTCCAGCGGTGGGCTTTGCGGTCCAGGAACGCCTCGTCGTCTTCGGGCAAGTCCAAGTCAAGCCCCGGGGTTGATGGTCTTCGGGGAGATGTAAAAGTGCATGCCCTCCTTCAGCTTGACGGGCATGTCGTCGCCGACCTTGATGTCGTCCTCGGGCCCCGGGTTCTCGAGCCAGAGGTCGTACTCCTGGCTGATCGGCGGGGTCGCGAGCACCCGGAGTTCGGCCCCGGTCATCACCGGCTTCGGGGCCTTGTATGGTTTGTGGTCGATCCGAATCGGGATCTCGTGTCCCCGCCGGTCGCGATCGGACGCCGGGACCTCTTGAACGGCGCTCATGGTTTGGTTCTCCTAGAACGATTCGTAGGCCACTCCGCCCGCCCGGCGGAGTACCTCACCTAATCCTTCCTGCCGGCGAGGACTCGACGTTTGCCGCGCGATGGAAAAAGAATTCTGGCCGGCGGCAGGTAGGACTAGGATGGTCGGGCCGCCGACTGACGGGCGTCGTAAGGAAGACCGAATTCGTGTCAGCCATTCCCGAACTGAATGACGATCAGTGGAAGGAGCTTGTCGAACGGCTCACACATCATGCGGCGTGTCGGCTTCTCCGGCACACGTGGAGGGGGGTTAGGATCGCGCAGGGCGGTGCGGTCCCTGGGGGCGTCGACCCAGCGGATCTCGCGGCCGAGGCGATCACCGACGTCATCGACGGGAAGCGGCAGTGGAACAGGGAAACGGACCCGGATTTTCTCCACTTCCTATTTGCCGTTGTCGACAGCAAAGTGAGTCACCTAGTCCAGGGGAAGGAGAACCGCGTTACGCGGCGGCTCGCGGGGGCAGTTGAGGACAGTGCGCCCAAGTTCGACATAGTCGACCCTCAGCCCGACCCGGCAACGGAGTTCATGAACCGCGACGCGCTGGAGAGGTTCCGGGACGCCATCCTGAAGGAGGTCGCCGGGGACAAGCTTGTCGAGGGGATCTTCGACTGTCTCGCCGCCGAGATCACGAAGCCGGCCGAGATGGCGGTGATTCTCGGGATTACCGTGAAGGACGTGAACAACGCTCAGAAACGGCTCAGGCGGAAGGTGGAGGGCGTCGTGAAGTATACTCAGAGGCAGAGAAGGTAGCGGCCATGGCGGACCTCAAACGGCACCCGGACCCGGCGTGGGAACGGTTTTTCGAATTCCTCTTCCCGTGCGAGCGCGACAGCGAGGAAGAAGTCGCGCGGGCGGAGATACAAGATGACCTTCGGCGTCTCGGCATCGACATCCGGAAGGCGGTGAGCCGAGTCCAGCAGGCGGTGGCCGCCGCGAAAGGGAAAACCGAACTCGCGGCTGCACGGTCGCGCCGGCTAGGGATCATGAGTCAGCTTGGACAGGTGGTGGTTCCCGGAGACAGAGACCTCCGGGCTCGCCTGAAGGCCGTCATTGCGGGCAAGTTCGAGGGGACGGTGCAAGCGGCGTATTTTCGCAAACTCGAGTCCGCGGCTACGGACGAGGACCTCCAGTCGCTGCTCGATGACATTCACCAGTTGGACGCGTTGTCGGAGGAACCGGTCGATGGCGACCCCACAGCCGGATAAGATCGTTCCGGCCGCCAGGGCCATGAAGCTCTGGAACCGCTACGGCATTACGTCCCCCGAAGACTTGGTCCTCGAAGACCTGGCGTTCGCTCTCGGCATCATCGTCCTCGAAGGGCGACTGGACTCAGCCGATGCGCGGCTCATTCGGAATCGCGACAAGGGCCTCATCCGCGTCAAGCAAGACATCCCTGAGCCGGGAAGGAAGAGGTTCGCTATCGCTCACGAGATTGGACACTGGCTCATGCACGGAGCACTGTCGCAAGTGCTCTTCTGCACAAGCGACGACATGGTCGACCGGTACAAGTCGAGTGCCCCGGAGGTCGAGGCAAACGCTTTTGCCGCCGAGCTTCTGATGCCGGAGGCGGTCTTCCGGAGGCGGGTCGGCACTTCGGTCCCCTCCCCACGCCTCCTCAAAGACTTGGCCGACTACTTCCGAACCACGCTGACCGCGACCGTCGTCCGCTTCGTGGACGTCGAAGAGGAGCAGTGCGCGATGGTGGTGACGGAACACGGTCGGGTCCGTTGGTGGAACGCCAACGAGCGGTTCGACGGCTTCTGGCTCGACTCGATGTCGGAAGTGTCCCCGAAGACCGTGGCGGGGGCCTACTTGAACGGCGAGCCCATCCCCGACAAGGCCGAGGAGGTGGACGGCGAGGCGTGGCTCGGGTCGACGGCAGATCACATTGCCGAGTCGCTCTACGAGGTCGCGATTCCACTCGGAAGATACGGGCAAGTTATCAGTCTCATTTGGCCCGCGTAAGAGAAACCGACCCGGCCCGATGGTTGGCGAATACACGACGCCGGAGTTGGCTCGACGTTTTGGAAATATCCTTCCACTCGTCGCGACGAGTCAGCGAGCGTGCAGACCCCACTCCTGAGCCGAAAGTCATCCGAGATTGACTCTGGAACCTTGTTCACGTGGGAGCGGACCGGCAGTTGGGCGCGCCGAGGGCATTGGCGGTCGGTATCTCCGGTCGGAAGTCCCTTCGCGCCGACCGACGCGCGTAATACAACGTCTTCGCCCGCGGAAAGGCCTCATGTCGTCCGCCCCTCAACCGCCGGCCGGGCCGCCACCGGCCCCACCAACGAATGGCTCCAGGCGCCATCTAGAGACCGTCGCCTGGGTGCACGGGCACCGGATGCGGCTGCTGGACTCGGAGTGTGACCGACACCTCAGTGCGGTCATGGCTAGGTGCGGAGGGGTGGACCCATTCCTGAGCGAATGGGTGCTGTCCCTGTCCCGGCCAGGGGACTTCACACTGGATCTGGGCGCACACGTCGGATACTACACCTTACTGCTGGCCCGCCGCGTCGGTCCGCACGGCCGGGTGTTGGCTTTCGAGCCCGACGCGGCCAACTTCGCATTGCTGTCGGAAAACGTGGCGGCGAACGGGTACCGGAACGTCGAGCTTTTCAACCTGGCCGTTACCGACAGGACCGGCCCGACCTCCCTCCACCGCAGCCCTGACAATGCCGGGGACCACCGGACCTGGGCGTCGCCGACGGAGGCCCGGGAGTCGGTGCCGGCCCGGTCGGTGGCCCTGGACGACCTCTTCGGCCCGCACGGGCCGTGGGTGAATCTCATTAAGATGGACGTGCAGGGTTCGGAGGCCGCGGCCGTCGCCGGGATGCGCCGGCTCCTGGTGCGGCAACCGCACCTTTATCTAGTGACCGAGTTCTGGCCGCGTGGGTTGGTAGGGGCCGGTGCAGACCCGGCGGCGTACCTCGCCGGTCTGACCGGACTTGGCTTTCGGCTGCACGTGATCGACGAAGTCCGGCGGCTCGTCGCCCGGGCGGAGCCGGCCGACATTTTCGCTCGGGTCGCTCCCGGTTCCGATCAGTTCTTGGATCTGTTGGCCGTCAAGTCCTGACCAGATGATCACACCCGTTGGCTGCACCATGGTCCCGTCAAGCCGGCGGTATGGACGGCCTGTCGTCTGCGGAAGCGGGGTCCGTGCAAATGGTCGATCAGCCCCGCGATCCGTTTCGCTCCCAGACGCTGAGGCCGGCGACGGGGCGACCTCCGCCGGCCGGCCGGAACCCGGCGGCTACCAGGCCGGAATCGGAATGGTCCACGTCATTTGGTCCGTGAACAATCACTAGGCGCAGGGCTGTCGTTACCGACCGCTCGAGTACGCGCCGAATCGACGCCAAGGTCGGGTCGGAGACAACGAGTAGGTCCATTTCATCATCTAGCCGCTGGTCCGCCAGACGGAATTCAAACTTCGTCTTTCCGGCCAACGCCTCCAGCAAGTCCAATTCCGGTGCCCGGGCCCGGTCGCAGCATACCAATTCCCCCGGGCGACCCATGAGCAGGGCCGTCGTCACCTCGCCGGCGCCGGCGCCGAACTGGACGACCCGTTGGCACCCCCTGGCCAGATCTCGCAGCGCCGTCAAGGGGCCGGCCGCGTCGTCATCCCGGGCGCAAGAGGCGGCGAACAGCCCGGCCAGCGTGATCTCCTCTCCGGGTTTGAGCCGGCGCCGCGCTCGGAGGACGGCCAGGTTTTGCCGGGCCTCCGCGTGGCTCGGGGCCAAGTCCAAGACGGCCAAGAGAGCGGCCTCCGCCTCGCGGTCCAGCCCTTCCTTGAGCGCGGCATGGCTGTGTAGCACGCGCAGCGTGAGGGAGTCCGGGAATCGCTCGCAGGCCCGCCCCAGGCCCCATCGGGCGGCCGCCGCCTCACCCCGCTCCAAGTGGGCCCGACCCCGAAGGGCCTCGGCGTGAAGCTCCCCCTCCCGCCCCAGGGCCTCCATCCGCCGGGCCCGGTCCTCCAGTTCGTCCCAACGCTTCAGTCGGAGGTACACCTCGCCCATTCCCGCCTGGGCCGATAGGAAGAGTGGCTCCTCTTCGAGGGCCTTCTGCCACTCGACCTCGGCCTCGGCCTCCCGGTGCATTTCCAGGTACATGACCGCCAGGTTGTGCCGCGCTTTGTGGCCGCGCAGCCCTTCGGTGACACTGGCGAAGTGGTCCCCCTCTCCGGGCCCGTCGA
>DATFWZ010000180.1:0-7057 GCA_035258765.1 Gemmataceae bacterium | reverse complement strand
GAAGGCCGAGCGAGTCGAGATCACAGTGCTCTAGCAACGGTGTCGGCATCCATAGAAACGCTGCCAGCTGCTGGTGGCGGTCTGCGTTAGACCGCTTCCCTTCCATTATTTCTCGGAGGCGATCATGAAGGCGATCCTTTCAACGGCGTTGGTACTCGGAGTCTGCGGCCTCGCGGGCGCGGCGGACAAGGTAGAACCGGTCGGGACGTGGAAGTGCGATTACAAGATCGGCGACCAGAAGCGGCCGTGCACCTTGACGATCAAGAAGGACGGGGACAAACTCGCCGGAACGATGAGCTGGCCGGACCAGAAGGAGACGAACCTCAAGGACCTGACGCTGAAGGACGGTACGCTCACGTTCTCCGCCGTGCGGAAGTTCATGAATAACGAGATCACCATCGAGTACACGCTGACCCTTGACGGGGACAAGCTCAAGGGGAAAGGCGCGGCGGAATTCGGGGACCAGAAGCGGGAGTTCGACATCGAGGGGAAGCGGGAGAAGAAGGACAAGTAGGGGAGTCGGGCGTCGAATTGAGGACCAAGTTGGCCGAACAAACTGCTGCAGCGGACCGGCGGCTCCTCGGGTTGGTTCTGCGCATTACGTTCTTGCAGGCCGCCGGCCGCTGAGCTTAGTCGTTAGGGGCGGGGCGAATTTCAGAAGGTTTGCAACGTCAGCACACGAAATCCACACGTTGAGACGGTACCTTTCTGCTCCAATTCTCACTGTCTCGGTCGAGACGGCTGGGAAATCGTCGGACCCGCTTGAGAACCGATCGCCCTGGGGCGCCGAGGCTGGAGCCACGGCGCTGGTTCTTCCCCTCGTTACCCGGTCGGTCACACCGACAGCGCTCGCCGTGTCGCCCTCTGTCGTTCTCCGCACGGGTGGAAAGGATGACGCGCGAAATGTTCCGCCTGACCCGCTCCCGCCCACCCCGTCCGCGTTCGACCAGACGCCTGCGCCTGCAGTGCGAGCCGCTAGAGGCGCGTGAGGTGCCCTCGGCCAACCTCCGCATCGCAACCTACAACATCGGCAACGGAGTGCGGTCGGGGCTTGACACCGTTCTCCATGCGATCGGCGACCAGGTAGTGAACGGCGACGCCCGCCCGGTTGACGTCCTCGCTCTTCAGGAGACAGATCAGGGGCTGAGCGATGTCCAGCAGGTGACCGGGCTGCTCAATGGCATATACGGGGCAGGGGCCTACACCTGGTCCACTACGGTCGGCCAGGGGGATACGACCCAGGGCCTCGTCTACCGGACGAGCACCGTACAACTGATTTCTGCGATGGCATTCGGCACCGTGAGCACGTCGGGCATGCCCCGCCAGCCGATTCGTTACCAGCTCCGGCCGATCGGGTTCGGCACGTCGAATGACATCTACCTGTATAACAGCCACACCAAGGCCAGCACCGGAACGACCAACGAGGCCCGGCGGAACGTCGAGGCCCAGGCCATCCGGGCGAACGCCGACGCGCTGGGCGACGGGGTCAACGTCATCTATGTCGGCGACCTGAATCTGTACGGCAACACCGAGCCGGCTTACCTGACACTGACCAGCTCCGGGAATGGCCAGGCCGTGGACCCAACCGGAACGACCAACTGGGTTGGGGCCAGCGGGGCCGCCCGCCACACACAATCCCCGGCCACGACCGCGGCCTACCCCGGGCAGGTGACCGGCGGGATGGACGACCGGTTCGACTTCCAGCTTGACTCCGGCGAGCTCAGTGACGGGGCCGGGGTCGATCTCATCGGCTCGAGCTACCGGGAGCTCGGGAACAATGGCAGTACGTACAACCTGGCAATCAACTCCGGGAGCAACACCTGGGCGTGGAACGCGATCGCCGGCTCGACCATCAGCCGATCGAGCCTGCTCAACGCCCTCGCCTCCGTGACCGACCACATCCCGGTGATCGCCGACTACGACATCCTGGGTACTCCGGAGATTGGTTCATTCACGATCAATCCCAGCTCGGTGACGGTCGGCGGCACGGTTTCTCTGACGGCCGACAACGTGACCGAGGTGGGCGGCACGATCGCCGGGGTGAACTTTTATCTCGAGAGCAACGGCACCAGCGGTCTGCAGATCGGGTCCGACACCTTGGTCGGCGCCGGGACGCAGAGCGGCACCACCTGGACGTTGGCCAACGTCTCGACGAGCGGGCTGGCGGCCGGCACCTACACCTACTACGCCGTCGCCACCGACGCCCAGAACATCAGCAGCACGCCCGTGAGCGCGACGCTCACCGTGACCAATCCGGTGACCAGCGGCGAGCTGCTCGGCTGGGAAGTGAATGGCCAGTCGAACTTCGGTACTCAGGGGCTAGGGGCCAGCTTCGTCGTCTCCGGGCTGACTAACTCGCTCGGCCTGACCCGCGGCAGCGGGGTGACGACGACGAACACCGCGGCCGCCAACGCCTGGGGCGGCAACGGCTGGGCCTCGACTTCCTCGGCGGGCATCAGTGGCAACAAGTTTGTGACCTTCGGCCTGACCGTCGGCGCCGGCGAGACGGCGTCGTTGTCGGCTCTTGACCTGCACTACCGCCGCAGCAGCACCGGTCCGAACAGCGGCCTGTGGCAGTACGAGATCAATGGTGGGGCGTGGACCACGATCGGCGACTTCAGCAACCTGTTCTCCAGCACGAGCACCGCCGGCGCAGACATGACCGCGCTGAACCTGAGCACAGTCGCCGGCTTGCAGAACCTGTCGGCCGGCACAGTCGTGGACTTCCGGCTCGTTCCGTACGGGGCCACGAGCAGCGCCGGCACCTGGTACGTCTATAACCAATTAGGCGACGACCTGATCGTGAGCGGGTCGGTGCAGGCGACGGGGGGTGGCGGGCCCTTAGGCCTCCGAAACGTGCCGCCGTCGAGCGGTTCGCCGCCAGCCTGGGGCACGGCCGCGGGCGGATTCAACCTGGGCGGGCCGGTTGGTCATGCGCCTACCAAGCCGCTCCGAACGGCCGCGCGACCAGCCGGCAGGTCGCCGTTAGCGAATGGCACAGCCGGCCTCGCGAATGGCACCCAGCTTCTGCAAAAGTCATTCGGCCGTTCGCAATGGAGCGATCTCATGTCAGTCCTCGACCTGGACCCGGTAAAAGAAATCCGGCCGTAACCATCAGCGCCGGCCGGGGCGACGGGGAACACTCCATCTGCCCCGGCCGTGGCAGATTGCTGGCAAGGTCATTCACGTCTTGATTTCAGTCGTTTGTTCGGCAAGAGTCTTCGGAAGGGGGACAGCCGGGCGGGCGCTGACAGTCGCCGCAATCCTGGTTTTTTTCGCGCTTCAACGTCCATGCAGGCGGCCGCGCCAACTTAGCCCTGGCGTTTGGCACCAATGTGCGGACTGTTATCCTCCCAAAAACTGGAGGGAGTTGCGTTGTGGCGGTCGGACGCGTCGTCATCGTCGGGGCCGGGCCCGCCGGAGCGGCCCTCGCCTACCTGCTCGCCCGCCGCGGGGTGGAGGTCGCGCTGGTCGAGCGGCACCCCGACTTCGAACGCACCTTCCGCGGTGACGGGTTGCAACCCAGCGGCATCGACGCCTTTGACCAGATGGGGCTCGGGGACCGGCTTCGTCGGCTCCCTCAGGCCATCGTCAACACAATTGACCTCTATCAGGGGGGCCGGCGGCGAGCCCGGCTCGCAACCGAGTCGCTGGGCTTCATCCCCCGCTTCATCCCTCAGCCGGCGGTCCTCACCATGCTCACTGAGGAGTCCCGCAAGCACCCGTCCTTCCAGCTCCACATGGGGACGGCAGTCCGGGACCTGATCCGGGCGGGGGATCGCGTGGTCGGGGTGCGGGCCGACGGCCCGGACGGGCCGCGCGAGTTCCCGGCGGACCTCGTCATCGGCACCGACGGACGATACTCGACCATCCGGAAGCGCGGGGCGTTCACCGAGCTCCCGTCGCCGCAGCACTTCGACGTCCTGAACTTCATCGTCCCCTTCCCCGAATGCTGGCCCGACCGCACGACCGTGCGGCTGGAGCTGGGCCCGGGCTGCCTAACTGGCGGGATACCGACGGCCGACGGCCGGCTGTGGGTTGGCATGACGATCCAGAAAGGGGAGTACAAGGCGCTGCGCGACGCCGGGCCGGACGCATTTACCGAGGAACTGCTCAACCGCACTTCGCCCGACCTGGCCGCGCACCTGCGGGCGAACGCCGAAGCGCTCAAGCACCCGGTGCTGCTGGACGTCATCGTCGGCCGCCTGGAAAGCTGGACGTCCCCCGGGCTGCTGCTCCTGGGGGACGCGGCGCACCCGATGGCGCCCAACGGGGGGCAAGGGATCAACATGGCCTTGCGGGATTCCCTGGTCGCCGCCAACCACCTGTGCCCGGTGCTCGCGCGCGGCAACGCCGCCTCCGCCATCGACGCCGCCGGCCGGCAGGTCGTGGCCGAGCGGATGCCGGAGATCGTTGCCATCCAGGAACACCAGCGGAAACAGACGCAGACCTTCCTGCGGTCGGACCGTTTCTTGTCCCGGCTGGCGATGCGGCTTCTCCCCCTGCTCGCCATGAGCGGCCTGCTCCGCCCGCTGTTGGGGGAGCGGTTGCGGAGCTTGCAGCACGGTGTCGTGCCAGTCCGGTTGACGGCCTGAGGCGTGCGTCGTCGGGTTGTCGCGAGCCGCCGGTTTGCTACCCGGTGGGAATTCAAGGGCCAGGCCGCACCAGTCGCGGCAGCAGACGGCGGCCGCCGTGTCGGATCCTGAGAGTTCATGGCTCCTGGGCGCCGGCCGCTGCTGAGCTTGTTGTTCAACCCGACCTCAACGCCATTTTCAGAGGAGTACTGCTAGGTGCGGAAACATGTGCCTGAATGGGTCAAGCGGTTCGCCCGTCCGCTGAGCTCGAATTGGAAGCGGCTCTGTAATGTCTTCAAACTGCCTGCCCTAAAGCGGCGTACCGGCATCGCGGTTCATCTCGGTTGTGGCGATGACCGCCTCCCTGGTTTCGTCAACATTGACTGCCGGCCAACCAAGGCTGCTGATTACATCACCGACCTCAACCAACCGCGCTGCTTCGGGCCGAACTCAGTCAGCGTGTTCTTCAGCCACGCATTCTTTGAGCACCTGTACCGTGACGAGCGTGGTCCCCACCTGACCCGAATCCTGCAGTCACTGCAGCCGGACGGGGTCTGTTGCTACATTGGCCTTCCGTACTTCAAAGCGATCGCCAGGATGTACCTGGAGCGGGCACCAGGAGTGGTTGGCGAGCGGTTTGATTTGTTCAACGTGTACCGTTACACCCATGGCGATCCGGAGAAAGCCGTTGGGTGGTGGCTTGAGCAGTTGCACAAGAGCCTTTTCGACGAAGAGGAACTCGCTGGCCTCCTCTCCGGGTCCCGTTTCGCCAGTGCCGCCATCTTTGCTTACTGCTTCGTTGGTGAACGTGGCAAGCCCGTTAATCTCGGCTTCTTCGCAACTAAATCCCCGCGGGACTCAGCGGCTCTTCGCAGCGATTGCTTACGGTTCTTGTCGCAGCACTGCCAAAACAAGGTGTTGCTCGATACGGTCGAATTGATCGCGGTCGGGCCTTGCCTCGGTCCAGCCGGGCCCGAGCCGCAACATGGCCTCATCCGCATGGATGTAGACGACGCTTCTGGGCGCATCTCTTCCAAACGCTGAAGCTGACGGCGGCCGCCTTGTCCGTTCCCCGCGCGGGCCACATTGTGGCCGACTCGCTCCGCGAGTCGGGCCGGCCTGAACTAACTTCTTGAGCCTTCCATTCCCCCAAACCAGGTGCAATGGAACACTAGACCGCTGCCGTGACCGACAGTGTGATCGTTCCTACGTCCGACACGACGCCGTAAATATCCGTCACCTTGACGGCGAAGGTGTCAGGCACCGAGTAGCCGGCGTCGGCCACGTACGTGATCGTCCAGTGGACTGCGTCGATGGTCAGGTGGCCGTGCTCGGGCGGGGTCACCACCGCGAAGCTCGCCAGGGCCGCGTTCCCCTCCGGGTGGCTGGCCAGACCCCGGATGTCTATGGTCGTTGAACCAGTGACCGCCGCGCTCGTGCTCAACACGAACGGCGCCTCGACACTGATCCGGACGGTCGCCGGCAGGGACGAGGCGCCGGCGTCGTCGGTCACGATGTACCGGAAGCTGTCGGTGCCGGTAAACCCGGCGAACGCCGTGTAGGTGAACGAGTTGGTCAACGGGTCGAACGTGACCGTGCCGTGAGCCGGGCCGGAGATCTGGGTAACGCTGCCCGTGTAATCGATGTGCTCGTTCCCGTCCGGGTCGGTGTCGTTCTCCAGCACGTTGATCGTCACCGAGTTGGTCCCGTGCGCGATGGCGAAGTCGTCCGCCGCGACCGGCCGGTTGACGCGGACGAAGACCGTTGCCGGCAGCGACGCCGCCCCGGCGTCGTCGGTCACGACGTACTGGAAGCTGTCCGTCCCCGCGAAGTTGGCGAACGCGGTGTAGGAGAACGAGTTGCTGGCCGCGTCGAATCTGACGGTGCCATGGGCCGGGCTGGAGACCTGGATGACGCTCCCCGGGTAGTCGATGTGCTGGTTGCCGTCCGGATCGGTGTCGTTCTCCAGGACGTTGATCGTCACCGAGTTGGTCCCGTCGGTGTCCACCCAGTCGTCCGCGGCCACTGGGCGGTTGATGCGGATGCTGACGGTCGCCGAGCCGAAGTGGCCGCTCGCGTCGCGGGCGGTGTACCGGAACGTGTCGGTGCCGGCGAAGGTCGTGCTCGCGGTGTATGTGATCGCGCCGGTCTCCGGGTCCACCGTGACGCGACCGCCCGCCGGCGCCCGACTGATGCGGACGCTGCCCGGGACCATGCCCCCGACGCCCACATCGTTGGCCAGCACGTGCACCGTGACCGGGTTGGTGCCGTCGGTATCGGCGAAGTCATCGTTGACGCCCGTGGCCGTGGCACCGACCACCGTCACCGTCCCCGGGGCCGACGTCGCCCCGGCGTCGTCGGTAATCGTGTACTGGAACTTATCGGTGTCGTTGAACCCGGCGAAGGCCATGTAGGTGACCTCGCCGGTGGCGGGATCGACCGTCGCGGTCCCGTGCTCCGGGGCTGTCGTGATCGTCACGCTG
>DATFWZ010000179.1:0-6681 GCA_035258765.1 Gemmataceae bacterium | reverse complement strand
CCGACCGCCGCGACTCCGCTGACCACTCCCAGCCCGGAAGCCGGCAGCCCCCACCCGGGGCGGGCCGCCTGGTCCGCGAGGGCCAGCCAGGCGGGCGGGCAGGCGCCTCCTCCGAGGGCCATCGCCAGCGCTGCGGACCTGGCCGAAGCCGGGGCCGGTATGGCCGCGAGCCCGAGCCCGGCCAGGGCCCCTACCGTCAGGCCGTGCCGGGCCAGCCCGGCGCGGAGCCGCTCCCGCGCCCGGGTCAACCGCGATTCAATCGTCCCGACCGCGCAGCCGAGCGCCTTGGCGGCCTCGGACGCCGTACGCTGCTGGATCTCGCACAGGACGAACGCTTCGCGATACACCTCCGGGAGGGTGTCGAGCTCGGCGTCGACGAGTCGTTCGAGGTCGTGGGCGGCGGCGGCGGCCGCGGGGTCGGGGCCTTTGCCCGGGAGGTCAGGGAGTTCGGACATGAGTTCCGGGGTGGGTCGGCGGAAGGCGGCTGTGCAGCGGACGGCCACCCGGTGCAGCCACGCCCCGAGGGCGCCGGGTCGGCGGACCGACGCGGCGTGGCGGGCCAGGGCGAGAAACGTGGTCTGGAAGGCGTCCTCGGCGGTGTGCTCGTCCTTCAGCCGCCGCCGACACGTGCCCCACACGAGCCCGCCGTACCGACCGACCAGGGACTCGAACGCACTCGCATCGCGCGACGCGGCGAACCGCGTCAGCAACTCGGCGTCCGACACCTCGTCGGGCCCCGGCCTGGCCAGCCGGCGGATGGCGTCCATCACGGGCGGCAAACTCATGCGACCCTCCGGCACCCCTCCCCGACCAAGACACCCCAATAGAGTCACCAGCCCCGGCAAACCCTCCCGGGATTTTTCAAAGATCGGATCATGGCGCCGCTAGTACTTTACCCCGATCCTCGGCCGAGTGTTACAAGAACTTCCAACCCACGGCCGACAACTGTTCCCCGTCTCCGTGCCCGCGGGCAGCACGCTCGGCGACCGGTAAAATGGACTCGACCCGTGTATGCGGGCCGCCGTGAGGTCGCCGATGCTCCGCGAAGAACAGATCGACCTCCGCCGCCAGCGGGCCCGGGCCGCCAACCTCGCCATCGAGAACCTCGGCAAGAATCGCGTCTTCTCCGACTATCGCGTCACCAACCCGCAGACCAAGGGCCAGTACACCGTCACCGTCCGCGGGTTCGACACCGGCGACAACGCCTGCACCTGCCCGGACTTCAAGTCCAACACCCTCGGCACTTGCAAACACATCGAGGCCGTCCTCGACATGCTCCAGGCCGACGGCGAGGCGGTGAAGCGCCGCAAGGCCGCTGTCACGCGCCCGGAGCTCACCCTCGACTACGGCGCCCCCCAGCTCCGACTCCGGCTCCAGCTCCCGCCCCGGCATTCCGACAAGCTCGAGCAAGTCGCCAAGAGGTTTTTCGACGACGCGGGCTACTGGAACTCCCGCCACCCGCACGCCGAGCTGGTCGCCGCAATCGAGTCGGTCCCGGAACAAGTGACGGTGATGTCCGACGCGATGGACTTCATCGACCGCGAGGTAGAGCGCCGCGACCTGGCCCGCCGCGAGACGGAGCTGCTAGCGGATCTCGAAAGAGCAGAATCGCCGCTGCACCATTTGCTCAAGCTCCCGCTCTACGACTTCCAGATGCGCGGCGCCGCCTTCCTCGCCTGCCGCGGCCGAAGCATCCTCGGCGACGATATGGGACTCGGCAAAACCCCACAGACGATGGCCGCGGTCGAGCTGCTCGTCCGGGAGCGCGGCGTCCGCCGCGTGCTCGTCGTCGCCCCGGCATCCGTCAAGTACCAGTGGGAGGGGGAAATCCGCAAGTTCACCGACCGCCCAGTCCAGGTTGTCGAGGGACTCAAGGAGACACGCGAAGAGCTGTATTCCCAGGACGCGTTCTACAAGCTGGTCAACTACGAGCAGGTAGTCCGCGACCTGGACCTGATGAACGCCTGGTCCCCGGACGTCGTCGTCCTCGACGAAGCGCAGCGCATCAAGAACTGGGAGTCGAAGACGTCCCGGGCGGTGAAGAAGCTCCGCTCCCGGTACGCCATCGTCCTCACCGGCACCCCGCTCGAGAACAAGCTCGAGGAGTTGTACAGCATCGTCCAGTTCGTGGACGACCGCCGGCTCGGGCCGGCGTTTGAGTTCCTGCACGAGCACCGCGTGCTCGACGCGAACCACAACCTGATCGGCTACCGCAACCTCGACCGCATCCGCGAGAAGCTCGCGCCGATCCTAATGCGGCGGACGCGGGCCGAGGTCCTCGGCCAGCTCCCGGAGCGGACCGACAGCACCAGGTACGTCGAGCTGATGGCCGCCCAGCGCGGGCCGTACGACGAGCAGCAGGTGAACCTGGCCCGGCTCCTCGCCAAGAGCGTCCTGACCGACCTGGACCGCAAGCGGATCCTGGCGTGCATCGTCAACATGCGGCTGGTGTGCGACTCGACGTACCTGTTCGACAAGCAGACGAACGTATCGCCCAAGCTGGACGAGTTCGCAGAAGTCGTTGACGACTTGATGTCGTCCGGGGACCACAAGGCGGTCGTGTTCAGCCAATGGGAGACGATGCTGCACAAGGCGGCCGAGGTGCTCGACCGGCTGGGCGTCGGCTACGCCCTCTTGCACGGCGGGATGCAGGGGAAAGAGCGCCGGGCCGTGCTGGAGAAGTTTCGGGAGGACGGCTGCCGGGTGTTCCTGAGCACGGACGCGGGCGGAGTCGGGCTCAACCTGCAGCTCGCCGACACCGTGATCAACCTGGAGCTGCCGTGGAACCCGGCGGTTCTGGAGCAGCGGATCGCGCGAGTCCACCGGATGGGGCAGAGCAGGCCGGTGCGGGTCGTGAACTTCGTTACCCGTGGGACGATCGAGGAGCGGGTGCTGCGGGCGATCGAGGCCAAGCGGTCGCTGTTCGGGAGCGTGTTCGACGGGGAAAGCGACGCGGTGGACTTCGCGGCCGCCGGCAACACGTCGTTCCTGGACGGCGTCCGCGAGGTGATCGGTGCGGAAAGGCCCCCGGTGGCGGCGCCCGAAGCGCCGGCGAGGGATGTCGGTCTCGGCCTGTTGGAGGCCAACGTCCGGATGCTGGAGGCCCTGGCCGCCTGGGACGCGGACGTGACGTGGCCCCCGGTACTGCGCGACCGCGCGGCCGCGGCCCTGCAGAAGCTGCTGGAACAGATCGGCGGGGAGTGACGGTTTTGCTCCCTCTCCCACGAAGCGGCGGCGAGAGCCGGGGTGAGGGGCATTGGTGAGCGGACGCCCGTGAGGTGCCCCACACGCCGGCGACGTGAGTGGCGGCTACCGCCTTCCGGCCGGGCGCGAAAGTTCGCCCCCCGTCTGCGCGCTCATTTCTGAGGCCGCCAGTCGCGACATTCTAGCGCCTTGGAGAGTGACACTTAAGTGCTTATCGGGGGGCCACATGCTCCAGGCCGCCTCAGGCCGCCACACATGCACACCGAGTGGCGGCCTGAGGAATTCTGGACACTTTCCGGGGGATCCGACATTGACAACCGGGTCCGCGATTTCACTCCTGGCCTCGGACGGACCCGTCGAGTTTTCCGCCACCCGATTGAGCTGTAGCAGAACACAAGAAGCCGACATCCACCTGCTGGGCGGGTGGGCCGGCGCTGGTCGTTTGCACGTTGGCGAGCCGGTCGGCGACGTCAAGGTTCTTCAATACCTGGTTCGACAAGTATTTCGAGCCAATCATTTGCCTTCTTTTCCAAATTCAATGCTTGCCATTTCGATGAGTGGTCATTATCATTTTTTCTTAATCAATTCGTCCTGCACACGCCTTCAGGACAAAGCAGTCGCGACAATGCCTTCTCTACTTGTTGGGGTTCTGGTCCGCCCCTTCGCTCATCACGATTGAGCGCCCTTTCGCTCATCACGATTGAAGCCCCTTGATCGTTCGCCGTGACCGCGTTCACGCAGTCCGGTCCTTGAGCCCAATCCTGCACCCGAAGGAGTCGGATGACCCCGCTCACACGGGGGCCGCCAGGGCCCCCGGGCGGCGGGAGAGGAGCTACCGCCCGGCAGTGTCCTCGATAACTTGCGAGCCGTCGTGAACCCGCGACGCCAGAAGCCCGACACGCGCGAGATCGATAGCACCGCAATTCCAGCGAACCCTCACGTCATGTCCTCATTTTTTAAGGGGAGACACACCATGTTGTCGCATCGCATCCCACGGACCCATGGCCCCACAAGAAGGAGTGCAGTCCTACGCCTCGAAGGACTGGAACGCCGATGGTGCCCGAGCTGCACGGTCACGGTGACCGGCACCCTGCTCAGCATCATCGGCGACGCCGGGAACAACAACTTGGCCATCGTCGACAACGGCGCCGGGGGCATTTTCGTCACCTGCGATGGCGTCGCCCAGCCGGCCGCCAAGGGGATTGAACAAGTCTTCGTCAATACCGGGGCGGGGAACGACACTGTCACCTACTCGCGGTCGGCGGCGGGCGGCACTTTCATGGGTCGCCTCGCGTTCAATGCCATGCTCGGGAGCGGCAACGACACCTTCACGGCCAACTTTAACGGCAACGGCCTGGCCGGGACGGCGCGCGTGACGTTCAACGTCGCGGGGAACACAGGCGACGACAAGATCACGTTCAACGCGGGGACTACCGCGGCAGGCGTGAACGTCGCCGCCGGGGGCCGGCTGGGGCTGATGGCACAAGGCGGCGCCGGTATCGACACGATCACGGTGAACTACGCCGGCAAGCTGGACGGCAACCTCAACATCAACGCCCGGGGCGGAGCCGGCGACGACACGGTCGCAGCCACGATCGCCCTGGCCGCCGGCGGCACCGGGTCTCTGATGGCCAACGAGAACGGCGGCGCAGGTAGCGACACCCTGACCCTCAGCGTCACCGGCCCGATCGCCGCCGGGGCCAGGGCGGACCTGAGGGCGGACGGCGGCGCCGGCAACGACAAGGTCACGGTCAGTTACGCGGGTGTGCTCGGCGGCAAACTCGGCCTCAGGGCCAGGGGCGGAGACGGCGACGACACGGTCGCGGCCACCGTCGCCCTGGCCGCAGGCAGTACCGGGTCCGTGAAAACGGACATAAAGGGCGGCCCGGCCGAGGGAGAGGAGAGTCAGGCGGGCGGTACCGGCAACGACACCGTCACTCTCACCGTCACCGGCCCGATCGCCGCCGGGGCCAAAGCGGACTTGAGGGCGGACGGCGGGGGCGGCACCGACCAGGTCACGGTCAGCTACTCCGGTGTGTTGACCGGCAACCTCAACCTCAAGGCCAATGGCGGTGACGGCAATGACACGGTCGCGGCCACCGTCGCCCTGGCGGCCGGCAGCACCGGGTCCCTGAAGACCGACGTGAAAGGGGGCGATGCTAACGACACCCTGACCCTCACCGTCACCGGTCCGATCGCCGCCGGGGCCAGGGCGGATCTCAGGGCGGATGGCGGCGACGGCAACGACAAGGTCACGGTCAGCTACTCGGGTGTGCTGAACGGCAACCTCAAACTCAGGGCCAATGGCGGTGACGGCGACGACACGGTCGCGGCCACTGTCGCCCTGGGCGCCGGCAGCAACGGATCCCTGTTTGGCCGTGTGAATGGGGGCGACGGCAACGACAACCTGACCTTCAACATCACCGGCGCGACGGCTAACGTGGCCATCGACGCGTTGATCAATGGCGGCGACGGCACGGACACCTGCGTGCACACCGCCAACGTGAAGGTCAAGAATTGCGAGCACTGAGCAGGTCCGCAGCGAAAAACGGGTCGGGAGTCAATTCGCCCAATTGACTCCCGACCCCTGTCGGATGCGACCGAGAACGCCGCCCTGGGGTATTTGACCTCCAGCGCGTCGGGCATGTCCACCCGGCCGAGTCCGCGCGGCAGGTCGTGCTCGTGCAACTCCCGCCGCCGGCCGAGAGGCCCCGCGTCTTCGGATCGCACAGTAGGGCGCCGAGACTCGGCCCGGGGCGCCGGAGTCGGGTTTTTGTCACATACGCCGCGCGCCCGCGGGGTATGTGACAAAACCCGGCTGGCCCGCCGGGTTTGCCACAGATCCCGGTGGGCATCCCAGTCGCGCCGCGTCCGGAAGGCAAAGTCAGCAGCGGATTTACCTTGACCGGCGTTCAGCCGTTGAGTGACGATACCCAGCTGGGGCGCGGCTTAATAACATGGTTCGGCCGCCGGAGGGAAGTCGGGGTGTCGGGTTACTACGACGTTTACGCCCTGGCCCCGGCACGCACCGCGGAGGCCGTCGAGCGGTTCCTCGCCCGGTTCGCCCCGGCCCGTGAGCCTGCGGCCGACGAGTATGAGGTGCCGCGGTACGCCGACACCCCGGCGGTCGTGTTCCACACGCCGGCCGAGCTGGTGGCGCACTGCGTCGCCCACCCGGCCGAGCCGCACGGGCTGTACTGGCGGTGCCTCGGTAGCGGCGACCCAGCCCACGTGATGGTATTCTTCACGCCCGACGGCGGGCTGATCCTCGGGGTGTCGGTCACCGCGGACCCGGAGCGGTGGCTGGCCGAGCTGCTGGCCTCGACCGGAAGCAAGGTCGGCGGAGTCGGGTTCGAGGAGCCGCCCCCGGACACGGCGAGCGAGTTCGCCGGCTGGACAATGAGGGCGGCCGAACCCCTCGGTGCACCGGACCGCGGCGGCGGAGAGTGATTGCAGAGTCAACGTCACCGAGCCGCC
>DATFWZ010000178.1:0-5232 GCA_035258765.1 Gemmataceae bacterium | reverse complement strand
CGAAAACGGATTGCGCGACGCCCGGCCGAACGTTCGCGAGCACACGGTCAACGCCATCGCGATGGCCGGGGCGGAGGCTAAATCGTCCGCCGACGCCGTGGCTCGGCTGTGCGCGGACAAGGAGCCGCAAGTCCGCTCGGCCGCGTACCGGGCCCTGCAGCGGATGAAGCCCGTGAACCCCGCCCCCATTCTCAAGCTGCTCACGCACCCGGAATTGGCCGTCGCGATGGACGCGGCCGGGGCCTTGGAATGGCTCAAGCCGACCGGCCCGGAGGCCGTCGCCCCGCTCGTGGAGGCCGTCAAGCGCGAGGCGAAGGAAATGGATGACGCGAAGGACGTCGCGTACATCCGCGCCGCCGCCGCCGAGGCTCTGGGCGGAGTCGGCAAGGGGGCGGAATCAACGATCCCCGCACTGGTGGAGCTGCTCCTGAAGGCGAAGCCCGAGGACGTGGATAAGTTGGTCCGGCCAATGAAGGAGGGAGACAAGGCGGCAAACATCTCCGGGCCGGTTCTGGCGCTGCGAAATATGGGCAAGCCGGCCGCGGACGCGGTCACGCCGCTCCTGAAGAACGACGAGGCGATCGTCCGCTACCAGGCGGCCGCAGTGTTGAGCGGGATGGGCCCGGAGGCCGGTCCGTCGCTGCCCGCTATCCTGGCGGCCCTGGAGGCCGAGCGCGGTCTCCCGGGAGGTCAGCTCTACGTGTTCGAGGAGCTCGCGGCTGCAGCCCTGAACCTCGGCGCGGAGCCGGAACGAATCACGCCAGTCGTCACCGACCTGCTCAAGAGCGAGAGCGCGATCACGCGCCTGCGGGCGTGCCGGCTTCTGATTCGGCTGGGTCGGAAGGCGGCGCCCGCAGTGCCCAAACTCATCGCGCTTCTCAACGACTCCGAGTCCACGATTCAATACGCCGCGATTGAGGCGCTGGCGGCCATCGGCCCGTCGGCGAAGGAGGCGGTCGGAGAGTTGGCCAAGAAGGTGGAGTCGATCGAGCCGGAACTAGCCCGCGACGCGGCCCGCGCGTTGCGGGCGATGGGTCCAGCCGCCGCCCCGGCGGTGCCTTCGCTCGCCAAGGCCCTCGAATCGAATGACCAGGGACTCTGCATCGACGCGGCGCAGACTCTGGCGGCCATCGGCCCGGAGGCGGTCGGCGCAGTCGAGACGCTGGCCAAGAACCTCGCGAAACCTGAAACGCGGCGAGACGAGCGCCTGGCCTTGTTACAGGCAGTCACGGCGATTGGCCCCGCGGCCAAGGAGGCGGTCCCCGCGATTACCAAATTAGTCGGCGATCGGGATTCCGCAACCCGTATCGCCGCGGCCGAGACGTTGGCCCGGATCGCCCCGGGGAATCCCGACGCCGTGAAGAAACTGGTCGAGCTGCTCAAGGACTCGCAGCTCAACGCGCAGGTCGCCGGACTCAAGGCTCTCGCCGGGATGGGACCGGCCGCCAGCTCCGCGGCTGCGAACATCAGGCCGCTGTTGGCCAAGGAGGGCAGTATCAGGGTGTGGGCAGCCGCCACCCTGACCGCGTTCGGGACCGATGCCGACGCGAACGCGAAGATCGTCATCGCGGCCCTCAAGGACAAAGCCGCGGCCGCCCAGTCCGCGCACATGGCGGCGGTCGAAGCGGTTCCGCTTCTCGGCGTCAAGGGCGCGGCGGGTGTGCCGGAGTTGATCGAGTGTCTCAAGGAGAAGACCGCGGTCGGCCGGGGCGAAGGCGGACAGCTCCGGGAGCGCGCGGCGCGGTCGCTCGGCAAGCTCGGCGAGCACGGCAAGGCCGCGATCCCGGCCCTCTCGGGCATGCTCAAGGACCCCGACCGCAACGCCCGCAAGGCCGCGGCGGAGGCCCTCGGGTTGATCGGCCCGGAGGCGGTGCTCGCGGTCCCGAAACTGCGCGACCTCGCGAAGAACGACCCCGCCCTGGCCGACGTGGCCCAGGCGGCGCTCGACCAGATCGAGCCGCCCAAAAAGATGGAATAGGCCCAAACGGCGATTGAAACTCTCCCCTGAAATACACTCCCACCGCTTCCTGACGCGCGGTATCCTGCCACGGCCAAACGCCCGCGGAGACACACCATGCGACCACTCCTCTCCCTCTTCGCCGCCGCCTGCCTGATCATCCCGCTCCGAGCCGCCGACCCGCTTCCGCTCGTCGGCGACGTCGAGGGCCAGCCCCTCGGCCAGAATGCCGACCGCGTCGCCAAGGCCCTCGAATTCCTCGGCACCTCGCTCCCGACCGACGTCGCGAAGGAACTCACCGCCGCCGTCGAGGCCCGCGACGCCAGGAAGATCCAGCAGATCCTCGACGCCCGGGCCCTGTTGCAGGTGACCATCAACCCGGAGTCCCGGGTCAAGGTCGCCCGCGGCCCGGCGCCGGCCGCGGCGCAGCAGTCCGGGTTCACCCCGGCCCTTGTGAAAGTGGTGAACGAGGCCGTGGTGAAGAAACAGCTCCGCGTGTCGAGCCCGCAGGCCGGGGACGTGTTCAGCCAGAACCCGAAGGCCCCGCCGAAGAAGGAGCTCGCCTCGCGGTTCCTCGACCTGCAGATGTTCACTGCCCCGCCCCTGACCGGCACGCTGAGCGGGCTCAAGGTGGAATATGCGATTCTGTTGATCTATTCGACGGAGGCCGGCAAGCGGGAGGCGACCGTCGCCTTCGACGTCGGCCAGGGGACCCAGGACCTGGGGTTCCGCGGGGAGGCACCCGTCCTCTTTGAAATCAAGCCCGCGATCGCCGTGAAGCTCGCGATCAAGGACGAGAGCGGCAAGCCGACCGTCGGCCGGTTCACGTTCACCGACGCGGCCGGCCACGTCTTCCCGCCGCGGGCCAAGCGGGTCGCCCCGGACTTCTTCTTCCAGAACCAGGTCTACCGCCCGGACGGCGGGACGGTCCTGCTCCCGCCCGGCGAGTTCACGATGGAGTACGGTCGCGGACCGGAGTACAAGCTCAAGAAGCAGAAGGTGACGGTCCCAGCGGAGGGGGAGGCGAAGATCGAGGTGGCCATGGAGCGCTGGGTCGATCCGGCGCAGCTCGGCTGGTACAGCGGCGACCACCACATCCACGGGGCCGGCTGCGCTCACTACACCAGCCCGACCGAGGGGGTGTACCCGGAGGACATGTTCCTGCACGTCAAGGGCGAGGCCCTCAACGTCGGCTGCTGCCTGACCTGGGGGCCGTGCTACGAGTTCCAGCGGAACTTCTTCGAGCCGGCACCCAACAAGTTGAGCGAGCCGTTCACGCTCATCAAGTACGATGTCGAGGTGAGTGGCTTCGGGTCGCAGGCCCTCGGACACGTTTGTCTGCTGAATCTCCGCGACCAGACCTATCCCGGGTCCGACGGGACAAAAGTCAAGGGGTGGCCGACGTGGACTACGCCCGTCATGAAGTGGACCAAGCTCCAGGGCGGGTTCACTGGGTACGCCCACTCGGCCAACGGACTGCAGGTGAACGCCCAGGCAGCGGCCAAGCGACTGATGAAGGCCCTCGACAATAACAGCGACGGAAAGTTGAGTCGCGACGAGGGCGCCGGGGGGCTCCTCCCTTACGCCTTCGACAAGATCGATGAGGACGGCGACGGGTTCGTCACGCTTGCGGAACTGACGCGAAGCCATCAGAAAGCCGCCGGGGAGTTACCAAACCTGGCCGTTCCCGAGATGAACGGGATCGGGGCCCAGGAGATCTGTGTGTCCACGGCCATGAAAGCATGCGACTTCATCAGCGCCATGGATACCGCCCGGACGCCGGAGTGGAACTGCTGGTATCACATCATGAACTGCGGGTTCCCGTTGAAGGCGAGCGGTGAGACCGACTTCCCGTGCATCTCCGGCAGCCGGGTCGGTCAGGGCCGCGTCTACGTACAGCTCGGGAAGGTCGAGAAGATCGATTACGCGAAGTGGTGCGAGGGGCTGGCCAAGGGACGGTCGTACATCAGCGACGGCTACAGTCACGCCCTGGAGTTCATGGTGAACGGCGAGCCGGCCGGAGGCGAAGTGAAGCTCGACGCGGCCGGGCCGGTGACCATCAAGGCCAAGGTCGCCTTTGCCCGCGAGCTGCCACTCGGCACCTCCGTCGGGGGCGAGCCGCCGCGGGGGGGGACGCGAAAGGTCGAGGTCGTCGTGAACGGCGTGCCGGTCGCGGCGAAGGACGTTCCGGCCGACGACAAGCCGCACGACGTGGAGTTCTCGGTCCCGGTCGGAAAGAGCAGCTGGATTGCGATCCGGCAGAGCCCGGCGATGCACACGAACCCGGTGAACGTGATCGTCGGCGGCAAGCCGATCCGGGCGTCGCGGGCGAGCGCCCAGTGGTGCGTCGAAGTGATCCACCAGCTCTGGCGGGTGCGCGAGAACAACATCACCGCTGCCGAGCGCGACGAGGCGCGGGCTACGTTCGAGCAGGCGATCGAGATTTACAAGAAGATCGCCGCAGAGAGTGACGAGGGAAGTTAGGTCGTGTTCGCGGGGGCGGCGGAGTGAAGGGCGGTAGTTGTTCCCATAGGACTTTTACGACCCATCGGGGCAATGAAAGCGGCCCCGCCAAATCGGCGGGGCCGCACTCGTCATCGCGACTTCAGACCCGGGTTACCGGCCCCACATCCGGACGCCGTACCCGGAGCCGTAGCCCGCGGGGACGATGGGCGGGCACGGGGCGGTGCTGACCGGCACCTGAATCGTCCGCGTGACCGGGACGATCTCGGTGTACTGTTGGTCCCGCGTCTCCCGGACCGGCTCGTAGCTGACGACCGTCCGCGTCGCCTGCTTGGTCACCGGCCGGCACTCGATCGACTTCACTTCCTGCTCGGTCGTCTCGTTCACCAGCTCGACCACCTGCCGGCTACCCTGCTTGGTCACCGGCCGCGACTCCATCGACTTGACCTCTTGCTCAGTCGTCTCGTTCACCAGCTCCACCACCTGCCGGGTCGCCTTCTTGGTCACCGGGCGGCATTCGATCGACTTGACCTCCTGCTCGGTCGTCTCGTTGACTAGCTCAGTCACCTGCCGAGTCCCCTTCTTGGTGACCGGCCGCGACTCCATCGACTTGATCTCCTGCTCGGTGGTCTCGCTGACGTACTCGACCACCGGGCGGTTGGCCTTCTTCGTCACCGGTCGGCACTCGATCGCCTTGACTTCCTGCTCGGTGGTGTCGTTGACTAGCTCAGTCACCTGCCGGGTCCCCTTCTTGGTAACCGGTCGGCACTCGATCGCTTTGACTTCCTGCTCGGTGGTCTCGTTCACCAGCT
>DATFWZ010000177.1:0-14717 GCA_035258765.1 Gemmataceae bacterium | reverse complement strand
TGGGGTCGGCGAGTGTGGTCGGGTGGGACATCCTTGACCTCCGAAGTCACCGCGAATCCGTCCGCACCCCAATGGTAGCGCCGACCCCAATGAAGTGAAGACCCTCCCCGAAATGTTGCGGGTAATAGTCAGCCGAAGCGGTGAGGGGGGAGCAAGAAAGAGTGCATCACTTATCTTTCCCGACCGGCAGCCGCCCCGGCGTCCACGGGGCGCCGAGCTTGTCGAGCAGCTGCTCCAGATCCTTCAAGTCCTTTTCGGCCGTCTGCCGGAGTTTCACGACTTCCTGATCGAGCTGTTCGCGGGCGATTTTGTATTGCTCCCGTTGTGTTCCGGTCGGCGGATCAAGGATGGTCCGGGTCGCCGCGGCCGCAGTCCCCACGCGCTCGGCGATTGACATCGACGTGTTCTCCCACCGCGACGCGAGGAATGAGTCGCCGCTCAGCCGGCGGACGAGCTCGCGATGAGCGGCGATGAGCTTCCGCACCTTCTCCCGGGCCCCAGCAGGCGCCGTCGGCGTTTGGTCGAGCGCCTGCTTCACTTGCTCCAACCGTCCCGTCAACTCGCCGGCAGTCGCCGTCGCGGCGTTCAAGTCGCGCTGGAGTCGGACGACCTGTTTTTGGAATTCCGATAGGGTCTTCAAATCCGCCGCGGGGAGTGGCTGTGGGCCGACGAATTTGACCGTGAACTCGACCGGCCCGGCGAGTGGAGTCACTGTCCCGCCCACCCGTTTCGCAAGGCTCACGGTGTATTTGCCCGGGACCGCGTACGGACCGGTGGCCGTGATCACCGGCGGGTCCTCGTCCGCCTCGACGGGCTCGGTCCGGCGGGGCAACGCCGCGCCCGGCATTCGCAAGTCCCAGGTGACGCGGTGGAGACCCGCGGCCGTCGGTCCGGTGAGGACCCGCAGCGGTGTGCCGTCCGCGTCTGAGATCGTCAGCAGGATCGCCGGTTCTTCCTCTTCGGCCTCGGCTCGCAGCTCGTCGAGGCTCGGGTAAGCCGGGTTCGGGCCCTTGGCCGCGTTCTTGCGCGCCTGCTTCTTGGTCGGCAGCGCCTCCTTGAGGTGGTAGGTGATCGCGGTCCCGAAGGGCGGGTTGTCCGCGGAGTAGAACGCCTCCCCTTGCGAGGCCTTGCCACGGCCGCCGTACTGGTCGCGGGGCATATACAAGAACCCGTCGCGTACCGGGAACAGGGCCGCGGGCTTTTCAAACGTCTCGGTTCGTGCCTCGCGGAGCGGGGAATAGTCGTCGAGGACGTAGAACCCCCGGCCGAACGTGGCCACGACGAGATCGTTCATCGCCCGCTGGATGACGAGGTCCTTGACCGCGATCGTCGGCAGCCCGCTCTTCAGCCGGTGCCACTTCTCCCCACCGTCCACAGTGAAGTAGAGGGCGAACTCTGTCCCGCAGAACAACAACTTCGGGTTGACATGGTCCTCGGCAAACGCGAGCACCGACCCGCGACCTGGCAGGTCCCCGGCGATCGACGTAAACGTCCGGCCCGCGTCCGTGCTCTTGAGGACGTAGGGGGCGAAGTCGGCGTTCTTGTGGTTGTCAAACGCGGCATAGACGGTGCTCGCGTCGTGCCGCGACGCGATGACGCGGGCCACGAACGTCATGTCCGGTACGCCGTCGAACTTGTCCGTCTTCCGCCACTCCTTCCCGCCGTCTTCGCTCACCTGGATCAGGCCGTCATCCGTGCCGGCGTAGACCAGGCCCTCTTTCTTCGGCGACTCCGCGAACGCGGTGATGTTGCCGTAGAAGGACGTGGATCCGTGTTTGAACACCGCCTCGGGCTGCTGGACCTTGCCGAAGACGGGAAGCTTGTCGCGGTCAAGTTGCCGCGAGAGGTCGCCGGATACTGGGGTCCACGAATCGCCCCGGTCCTCGCTGCGGAACACGCGGTTGGAGCAGAAGTAGAGTCGCGTATTCTTGTGCGGGCTGATCAAGAGGGGCGAATCCCAGTTCCAGCGCAGCGGCGGCTCGCCGGGCGTCGCCTTCGGCTGGATCGGGACGCGCTGACCCGTCCGCCAGTCGAACCGGGCGAGCCCGCCGTATTGCGATTCGCCGTAGACGACGTCCGGCTCCTTCGGGTCCACCTGGCACTGGAACCCGTCGCCGGTTACGAGGACGTGCCAATCCTGGTTGCTGATCCCGTGTGCGCTCATCGTCCGGGCCGGGCCGCCGAGGGTGTGGTTATCCTGGGTCCCGCCGTAGACGCGGTAGAACGGCGTTTCCGTCTGCTCGCAGGTGACGTCGTAGAATTGCGTGACCGGCAGGTTGGCGATGAAGCGCCAGTTGGCGGCCCGGTCGAAGCTCTCGTAAATGCCGCCGTCGCAACCGACCAGGTAATAATCGGGCTTGGCGGGGTCGATCCAGATTTCGTGGTTGTCCACGTGCTTCCAGCGGCCCGGGAGCGCGGAGAGCGTCTTGCCGCCGTCGTCGGACACGAGGATGTTGACGTTCATGATGTAGACGCGATCGCGATCCTTCGGGTCCACGACGGTATGGGCGTAGTACTGGCCCTGCTGGTCGAACGGATTCCGCTTCTCCCACGTGATCCCGCGATCGGTCGAGCGGAAGAGTGCCCCCTGCTTTTCCGCGGCCTCGACGATCGCGTAGACGGTGTCCGGGTCGGAGGGCGAGGCTGCCAGCCCGATCCGCCCAAGGTCGCCCGACGGTAGCCCGGCGCGGACCTTGGTCCACGTCTTGCCGCCGTCGGTTGTGCGGTGCAGCGCGCTCTCCGGGCCGCCGTTGACGATCGTGTAGACGTGCCGGCGTCGTTGATAGGCCGCGGCGAGCATGACATCCGGGTCGCGCGGGTCCTGGACGACGTCCGTGACGCCGGTGTTCTCGCTGATGTTGAGGATCTTCGACCAGCTTTTGCCGCCGTCGGTCGTCTTGTAGAGCCCGCGATCGCCGCCCGGGCCCCAGAGCGGGCCTTGCGCCGCGACGTACACCTTGTCCGAGTCCCGCTGGTCGATGAGGATCTTGCCAATGTGCTCGGAAGCCTTGAGGCCGACGTGCTGCCACGAGCGGCCGCCGTCGATCGACTTGTAGACCCCGTCCCCGTACCCGACGCTCCGCTGGCTGTTGTTCTCGCCGGTCCCGACCCAGACGACGTTCGGGTTCTTCGGGTCGAGCGTGACGCAGCCGATCGAGTACGAGCCCTCGTTGTCGAATACGGGCGTCCAGGTGGTCCCGGCGTTGGTCGTCTTCCACACGCCGCCCGACGCGACCGCGACGTAGTAGTGCGACCGGTCGTCCGGGTGAACCGCGAACCCGACCACGCGCCCAGAGGTGACGGCCGGCCCGATCGACCGCAGCCGCAGGCCGGACATCGGATGCGACTTGGCCGCGGGCTTCGACTCCGCCTTCGGCGGTTCGTCGAACTTCTTCGCGGGGGGCTGAGCGACGGAAAGGGAAAGAAGCAGAAGCCAGGCGGGGGTGTCAGTCACGGTGGCATCTCGCGCGGCGGGCGATGGGAGATATAGTAATCGCCCGCCCGAGACGCCGCCTCAACCCACCAGCGTGGGGGACGGCGACGATGGTGGCGAAGCTGGCGGCGGCCCGAACGGCGGGGCCCCAGGGGCAAGTGCCTCCACGCGGGTCACGTGCATGTAGTAGACGAGTTGGAAGCGGTCGAACGGTCGGTTCGGGTGCTCTGGCTCTGGGAGACCGACGAAGATGAACCGCTGCCCGGCCATGGCCAGCTCGCGGTGCCGGATATTGACGAACCCGCCATCCGACAGGTGCAGCCGGAACGGGACGAACGGTGTGGTGGTCAGTAGTGCTTGAATCTGTTCGTGGTTGAACAACGGATGCCCTCCTGTCGCCGTCACTCTACACGAATCGCGCGCGTCATCGCAACCGCTCGACTCCACTCAGCTGTTCAGCGAGACGCACACGATCTCCTTATCGTTACGTACATACACCCGCTTGTTCGCGAACGCCGGGTGGCTCCAGACCACGTCGCGGCCCGAGTTCGGCTGGGTCGCCGCGATGATCCGGGCGCGGCTGATCTCCTTGTACCCCTTCGGCGACAGGTCCGCGATGATCAGGTCGCCCGCGTCGGTGAACAAGAAGAACCGGTCCTTGTGCGGGATGATGAACGCGGTCCCAAATTGCTTCTCCTGGCCGCCCTGATGCTCGAGCGACTCCCAGAGTTCCTCGCCGGTCTCAAGCTTGCAGCACCGCAGCTCGCCCGAGCGGCAGATGCCGTAGATGTGCCCGTCCTTGATCGCGGGGGTGTTGATCAGACAGCGGAGGCCCTTGACCTTGCGAAAGTCGTCGCTCACGCCGCGCCAGAGGACAGTCGCCTTCGGCTCCTTTGCGTCGAGCTTGAGGGCGAACGGGCCGTGGTAGAAGCTGCTGATGAAGAGGATGTCGCCGGCGAGTCGCGGGGTGGAGATCGGCGCCGCGGGCCGGGCCGGGCGGACGTCGCGGGGATACTTTTCGCCCCAGTACTTCTCGCCCGTCTCCGGGTTGAGCGAGTTCACGGATTCACTGTGCCAGATGATGAGTTGCCGCTTGCCCCCGGCCTCGAAGATAACCGGCGGAGCGTACCCGATCTCCTCGGTCGTCAGCGCGCTCCACAATACGTCGCCTTTGTGCCTGTCGAACGCGACCACCGCCTGCTTTTCACCGCCCACCAGGCAGATGATCCGGTCGCCATCCACGAGCGGGTTCGACGACCACCCCCAGACCGGCACGGGGGCCTTCAAATCCTTGACGAAGTTCTTCGTCCAGATCGGTTTCCCGGTCTTCGTCTCCAGGCACCGGAGGTCACCCATCGTTCCGAGCGTGTAGACCTTGTCGCCGACGACGGTCGGCGTGGTCCGCGGGCCGAACGGGTAGCTGATCTTCTGGTACGTGCAGTCGTACTCGTGTTTCCAAACCTCCTTGCCGGTGTTTTCGTCCAGGCACACGACGCGCTCCTTGCCCGGCGTGGTCGCGGGCCGGGCCGGCTCTTTTCCGACCGGGTCGGCGATCCGGTCCATCACGTAGACGAATCCGCCGGCCACCGCCGGCCCGCTGTAACCGGCCCCGAGCGGCGCCTTCCACACCTGCTTCGGACCGTCCTCGGGGAATTTGTCGAGGATGCCCTCCTCGCGCCAGACGCCATCGCGCTTTGGGCCGAACCACTGCGGCCAGTCGTCCCCGCGAGTTGGGGGGACTAGAAACGCGAACGCAACCAGCACCCAGGCGCGCGGCATCGGACGACCCCCAGGAAGAGATTCGAAAATCGGAGAGAGGACCAGTCAGGCCGACTTCTTCAACCCGGCGATGAGGCCGGCCAGGAAATTGACCCCGTCCCCGCGAACCTTCGCGGCGTCGGCGAGGCCCGCGAAGTCCCCGGCCTGTTGGCACAGCTCGTAAACACCCGGGCACGAGAGCTGGCGGTTTTCCTCTGCGAGGTTTTTCTTCGCAACCGCGAGCGCTTCGGGCTTGCGATTCAGCTTGAGGAGCAGGTTCACAAACACCTCGGCCGGGAACGTGTTCCCCTCCGCGGCCCCTGGCTCGATTTTGTCTCGGAAGTGCTTCAGCCCGGCCTCGACGTTCTCGCCTTCGAGGACCTCGAGCAAGACCTTGTAATCTGCGTAGGTGTTTTCGAACGGGGGGTCGGACTTGAATTTGAAGGTCTCGCCCAGCCGCTCGCCGTACTCGCAAACCTCGCGGGCCATCCGCCGCTCCGGGCACGCGTCGAGCTCGAGACTGAACTGCGCGACCGAGGACAGGTGCGACGTGTCGATGTGGTAGGCGCCCTCCTCGAACAACTCCGAGTGGCCGTGCACGATCCGGCCAACGGTGGCGCCGTCCGGGACATGGCCGCCCCGGCCCTCGACGTCGGACTTCAACCGATCCAGGAGCTGGGCGTACAGCGACCGGACCAGGGCCCGGATGCAATGCTGCTTCGCCGCTGGATTGCGCGAGAAATCCTGCCCGCTGTACGTGGTGATGGCGTTGCAGATGCCGTAGCGCTCGACGACCAGGTCGAAGCCCTTGGCCGGGTGGACGCCGTGATAGAGTCCGACCTCGATCAGGGGCTGGACGTCGTCCGCGTCGGTCGGCTGGAACCGGTCGATGTACTCCCGGACAGGGTCGGCCTCGCCGAGCATGTTGAAGTAGAACCAGGCCTTGCGCAGGTCGTTGCGCTTGAGGAACTCGCCGCCGACCAGCCGGCCAGCGTCGCGGATGGCCTGCTCGTACTCGGCGTGCGTGGACGCGGGCAATTCGGCCGACGACCCGGTCGGGAACGGGGGCACGCCGAGTTCCACGCGCTTCTTCATCAGGAGCGCGTAGAAGAGGGCGTTAAAGTCGCCAAGTTCGCGGAGGTCGGCGCAGAGCCGATCGACGGCCGCGGCCGGGCCCTTTTCGGTCAAGGTCTTACGCAGCCCGTCGTAAGTTTCGGGTGCGAGGGTGGGCGGCGGCGGGAGTTCTTCAGTGTCGAGCATGTCCGGTGGTCGCGTGGTAGGGCGGCGGGCCGTGGGGTTAGTCTACCGCCCGGCCCGTGAGCCCACCACCTCACCACCTACTTCCGGAACCAGCCCTCGGGGACCTCGATCACCCCACCCGGCGGGATGCGGAGAGCGTGCGGGAAGTTGCCGGGTTGCAGCCCGGCACTGCGGAGGGCCGCCGCCCAACCGGCGGCGAACGACGCGGACAGGGCCGTCCCGGTCGCGGCCGGACGGTCGCCGAGCTTCGGCAGGGTGTCCGGGGCGAGCAGGCCGGGTTTGGTGGCAAGCTCTGTTTGCGACCCGGCGCCGGACTGGCTGTACGGCCGGGGCTTCCCGTCGAGCCCGGCGGCGCCAATGGTGAATACCGACCGGGCGTCGCCCGGGACCGCCACACCGCCGGGGGAGGTGTAGTCGCCAAGCGCGAATTCACCTTTCCCGTCGGCCGACGCGACGAACACGCGCGGCCGCAACTCCCACTTCACTTCCTGGGCCTCCAGCGTCGGCACGCCGATCGGTCGCAGGTGGTTGGGCACGCGGCCCTCGAGCCGCACCGCGTACCGGCCGTCCGACGGCAGCGTAATCTCCAGGCTGTGTTCGTAGACTCCGAAATTCGGCTCGACGTGCAGCCGCTCCGGGAGCCCCTCGGACTCGGCGACCAGGTCGATCTCGTCGGAGGCGTACTTCTGGCCGCTCGGGTCGCGCTGCTTGACGAGCTGAAGCTTGAGGGGCGCGACCGGGACGCGGTAGTCCAGCTCGGACATGTGCGGGTCGTGCGGCTCGCGCCACTGGACGCTCACGCGGATCTTCGACCCGCCCGCGAGGTCGTTCGTATCTTTCCCGTCCTTGCGCGTAGTCAGGAAGTTCAGCTCGTGCGACCATCGGTCCGGCTTGAGTGGGTCGGACGCGGCGGCGAACTCCATTACTCCATTCTTGTCCGCATCGCGGAACGAGCCGACCCAGGCCTGGCCGCCCGCGTCACCGGCCGGCTGGAACCAGAGCGGCTTGGGCGTCGGGTTTGGCCGCGACAGGTGACGCTCGTACCCGCCGTGTGGCCGGGTCAGCCAGTCGTCGAGGAAGCGGCTCGTGGTGCTCGCGCCGTCGTGCGCGAAGCCCGTGTTCCAGTACAGCAAATTGAGTATGACGTGCGCGCCGCCGAGTCGGATGAGGGACTGCTCCAGCTCCTCGACCCGCTCCAGCCGAGCCAGGACACCGGCCTCCTCCTGGCCAAGCTTGCGCAGGGCCTGTTGGGCCGCGATCCGGCGCCGCCGTGCCGGCTCCTCGTCGCTGAAGTCCTCGAACGCCGCGCGGTACTCGGCCACCGCCTTGTCCGTCCGCTGCCGGACGGAGCTGAAATCGGCGTCGATCTCGAGCCGCCGCGAGACGATCCCTTCCGTCCGGAACGTGTCGCCGCGAACCGACCGGGCGATGTTCACGAGGTTGTACGGCGCGTCGGGCGGGACGCGGACGAGCGTGAGGTCGGCCGCCGGCGCGGCGAGGCGGACGGCAAGGGCACAGTGCGTCCCGTGCCCGAAGTCCCCGGGCATCGGGTCGGGCCGGACGTCGCGGTTCCGCTCGGCCGTCACGTCAATGAACTCGACTCGCCCGGACTTGGCGTCCTTTGCCACCGGCAGATGCTTTTGCCAACCGGCAAAGTCGGTGTCGATGATGACGACTCGAATCCCCTGGCCCTTCCGATCGAGAGCGTGCAGCCGGTCCAGCCGCGTGGCCCGCAACGGGTCGGTCTCGGCCTTTGCCGGCGGGAGCGTCGGCTCCTGGCCGCCGGCGCGGACGAGGTTCTTGTCCTCCTTCGGCTCTTCCTTCTTCGGGGGCGGGACTTCCTCACGGGTCGCTGCGGAGAGTCGCGGCAGACGAACGGACGCGACGTCGGCCAACGCAGCCAGGTCGGCTGCCTTCGCTCCCTGCTGGACGGTCACGGTGATGACCGGACCGACGCGACCTTCGACGGTCGCCCCGGCCCTGGTCATCATTGCTCGCCACTCGTAGTCCGAGTCCGTCGGGTTGTAGGCCAGGACAACCTCCAGCCGGATCGGCTTATCCCGGGCGCCCTCCTCGGCCAGCCGGCGGCGCAGGTCCGCGGTCCACTTGCCCTGCTGCGGCTGCTCCGCCGGGATGGGCGGCAGGGTGACGACCGGGGGTGCGGCCTCGACCGTGCCGATGACCTCGACCACGCGAATCGGCACGACGTCCGCGAACGGCTTGACCATCTCCGGCGTCAGCGACCCGTCCGGTAGGGTGACGAACAATTCGGCGTTCTGTTCGGGCGCGAGCCACCCGGTCGGCTGTTGTCGGAGGTCACGCAACAGCTTCGGCAGATTGCTCGCGGGGATGTTGCCGCGAATGAGAGTGAACTTGCTCGTGTCGAAGCCGAGGTCCTTCTTGAACCCGAGCGGGCGGAGCGCCGCCTCCACCTGATTGAACAGCCGGAGCTGGTCGGGAGTCTTGGTGAGCTCGAGCATCACGCGGACCGGCGTCTGCGGGTCGTCCGGGGCCTTGTACCCTGGGGGGGCGAGCATGATGGTCTGCACCCGGCGGTCTTCGAGGAGCCGGCGGGCGTTTTTCGACGGGATCGTCCCGGTCATCAGCTCGGCGGTCGGGTCGAATGGGGCCAGGTCGGCTTCCTCGCTCTCGGCTTCCTTGAACCCAAGCCCGCCAAAGAACTTGGTCATCGCCTCGAACTGGAGGACGCGCTCGTTCCGGTCCGCCAGAATCCGGTAGCGAATTTGCGCGTCGTAGGTGTCAGGCGGCTTGGGGACTTTGATCTGGGCGTCGGCACCCGGTGCGAGGGTGACGAGGGCCAACGCGAGCCAACGGAGACAGCCTGTCAGGGGTCGCATGGCGGTACTCGGGTCGAATGGGACTATGGCATTATCCATGATGACCGGCCCCGGGTGACTTGCCAAGCAACGCCCATGGGAATTGGCAGCTGCGGCGGCAGGCGCACCGGAATGGCTGGCGTAACAGCGTCAGCCGGGAGAGTTGCACATGCGGTTTGCCGGCCAAGTGGTGTTGATTACGGGGGCGTCGAGCGGAATCGGCCGCGCCCTGGCGCTCGAATTCGCCCGCCAGGGCGCCCGCGTGGGTGTCCTCGCGCGCCGGGAGGAGCGGTTGCGCCAGTTGTGCGAGGAAATCCACGCCGCCGGTGGGACCGCCGATGGCACCGTCGCCGACGCCGCCGACCGGGCCGCAATTGGCACCGCGATTAAAGCCCTGTGTGCTAAATTAGGCGCTTGCGACGTGATGGTCGCCAACGCGGGCGTCGGTGAGTCGAACACGGCCACCGACCTGAACGTACCCGGGGCGGAAACCGTGATCCGCACCAACCTGCTCGGGCCGATGTACGCGTTCGAGGCGGTGCTCCCGGAAATGCTGGCTCGCGGGTCCGGACACCTGGTCGGTGTGTCAAGCGTCGCGGCGTTCAAGGGGCTGCCGACTGCGGCCGCGTATTGCGCCAGCAAGGCGGGGCTCAACGCTTACCTAGAGAGCCTGCGAATTTCGCTGCGGTCCAGAAAGATCGCGGTCACGACGATTTGCCCGGGCTTTGTCCGCACCGAGATGACGGCGAAAAACCCCAAGATGCTCTGGGTCCTGGAGGCAGACGTCGCGGCCCGGAAAATTGTCCGGGCCGTCGCGCGGCGGAAGAAGGTCTACTGCTTCCCCAGGCGCATGCGCGGACTGATCTGGCTCACGAAGTGGGCGCCCGATGTCGTGATGGCCCGGGCGATGCCAGACGAGTCCGCGAGGCGGGACGGAAAAACCGTTTCGTTCGGTTCGTGAGAGCGGGCGACCCGACCAGTCGCCCGCCCGTCGGGAGCTGCGTTACTTCACCTTCCCGCCCGGCACCTTGCCCAGCCCCTCGAACAGGTGCACGAGCGAGGCCATCAGCTTCTTCCAGTCCCCCTCGTGCAGGCTCTCGTTCGGGGCGTGGGCGTTGCTCGCCGGGTCCTCGATACCGAGCAACAGGGCCGGCGCACCGCCGAACAACTCGGCCAAGGGCCCGACAAACCCGATCGTGCCGCCGCAACCGATGGCCAGCGGGTCCTTGTCGAACCCCTTCCGCAGCGCCCCCATCGCGGCCTCGAACGCCGGGCCGTTCGGGTCGGTCATCCACCATTTGACCGGGGCAGTCACCTCCTTGATCACCACCTCGACCCCCCAGGGAGGACTCGCCGTCAGGTGCGCCTTCAGGAGCTGGAGCACGTCGGCCGGGTCCTGGTCCGGCACGATCCGGCAACTGACGACCGCCTGGGCCGTCGGCAACACCTGGTTGGACGCCCCCTTGATCGAGCTCGCCTCCTGGGCGATCACCGTCACGGCCGGACGCCGCCACGTCTGCTCGTACGGGGTCAGTCCTTTCTCCATCGTCAGTTGACTCGTCGGCAAGACGCGGGTGTCCTTGCGCCATTTTTCTTCGCCGCCCGGAAGCTTGCGGAAGGCGGCCCTCTCTTTTTCGGTCAGCGGCCGAACCTTGTCGTACAGCCCGGAGACCGGGATCTTGTCTTGATCCCAGTACAGCCGGCTGAGGATCACGTTCAGGGCGATGGCCGCGTCCGGAAGCGATCCGCCGGCCATCCCGCTGTGAACGGGGATCTCCCCCGATCGCACTTCGACGTGCGCCGCGACGATCCCGCGGAGCGAATACGTCACGCACGGCACGCCGACCTCGATGTTCTCCGTGTCGCAGACGACGATCACGTCCGATTTGAGTTTGTGCTTGTGTCGCTCGAAGAATTGCATCAGGTTCTTCGACCCGACCTCCTCCTCGCCCTCGACCAGCATCTTCACGTTGACCGGCAGGGTGCCCTCGGTCTTGAGATAGGAAGAGATTGCGGCGAGCTGGCCGACGATGGCGCCCTTGTCATCGGCCGACCCGCGGCCGAACAGCCGGCCGTCGCGCCGGGTCAGGTGCCATGGATCACTCTGCCACTGCTCGCGGTAGTTGGTCGGCTGCACGTCGTGGTGGGCGTACAGGAACACGGTCGGCTTGCCCTGGGCGTCGCACCACTCGCCGTACGCGTACGGCAGCGACCCGCCGACCCGGAGGACGTCCACGTTCTGTAACCCCGCCTGCCGCATCTGCTGGCAGGTCAGGTTGCCGGTCCGGTCGATCTCCGGGCCGTGTTCGCCGTCGGTGCTGATGCTCGGAATCGCGACCAGGTCGGCCAGGCTGCGGACGATCGACTCGTGGTTCTTTTCCAGCCATTCCAAAGGCAGCATGGTGAACCCTCAACTGGTGCGGTGCTCAGGGGCATCCTATCCTGTCTCCCGCCGTCGGGCAAACGCCGCGATCGCCACGACCGATTCAACTAGTCCGCGCCCCGGTCGGGCGAGTAAAATCGCCGGACGACCCACTGCCGCGGAACGGGACCCGTGCCGATTAACGCCGTTTGCCCCGAGTGCCAGAATCGCTTCCGGCTGCAGGACGCGATGCTCGGCAAGGTGATGCGCTGCCCGGTGTGCCACGAGGCGTTCGTTGTGCGCGACGCGGGTGGACCGGCACCGGCGTCGGCCCCGCCGACGACGGTCGAAAAACCTCCCGATTCCGATGCGCCCGCACGCCCGCGGACTGATGCCCCGCCGGTGGTCTCGCGGACCGGCAACGTCGGCGATTTCGTCCCGGTGATCAAGGACGTGGCCCCGGTCCAACCGCCGCGACCGGCCGCCCCACCCCCGGCGACCCCGCCGGCGCCGGCCAAACCGCGAGAGCCGACGCGGGCAGACAAAATCCCCCCGCCGCGCCCCGAAGACTTCCCCTGGGAGTCGGGACCGCGGGCCAAGCCGGCTCCGAAGCCCCGGCCCAAGGAGATCACCTGGTCGCCCGATCTCGACCCCCTCGACCACCGCACCCCGCCCGCTCCAGCCGCACCGGACTACGAGGCGGACGGCGACTGGGAAGGTGACGTCGAGGAGCCGGAGTACGACGACGCCGAGCGACCGCCGCCCGCGCCGCCCGCGCCACCCCGAAAGCGGCGTCGGGTTGCGTTACTCGTCACGCTGATCGCGTTCAGCCTGGCAGCGATCGGAGCCGGGACATACTTCCTCGTCAAATACATCAACGAGGCGCCGCAGCGCCTGCACGACGCCGCCGAGAAGGAGTACGCGGCCAACAACTTCCCGCAGGCCCGCAAGCTGTACGCCGAGCTCGCCCGCGAGCACCCGAATCACGAGCTCGCCCCGAAGGCGCGGTTCTTCGCCGACCTCTGCGAACTAAGGGAGGCCGCCACCTCGGTCATGTCGCGAAGCGACCCGGCGCCCGCGGTCGCCCAGTGGAACAAGTTCCTCACAGCCCTCGACGACCCGGCGATCGCACCGTTCGCGGCCAAGGAACGGTTCGGCATCGACATCTGGCAGACCGGCAGCAAACTCGCCGAGGACGTAGTGGCCAAGGCGACGGAAGTGTTCAACGAGGACGACCCGAAAGCGACCGAGGACTGGCTCAGCCAGGCGGCCGCAATCGACAATGCACTCGACCGGTTCCGGCCGGACGAGATTCCCAAATCCGAGACTCTCGCCCGGGAGATGGCCGCCCTGCACACCAGGATTGAAACGGCCCGCAACCGACTGGCCGGGCTCGCGCGACTCCGGCAGATCATGGAGGCCGAGGCGGAGGACGCGGTCGAACAGGCCAAGCGCCTCGCCTTGACCATGGGACTCGACCGAGACCGGGGGTTCACCGCGATCCTTGACGATAACGAGCGGAAGATCCAGGCCAAGGCGACGTACACGAAGGAGCCGCAACCGATCCGACCCGTCGCAGTCCCGGACGACGGTTTGACCAGCCTCCTTTTCGCCCCGCGGTTCGACCGGATAGAGCGCCGTGGGCTCGCCGGGCCAACCACCGTCTTGACCTGCCTCGCCCGCGGGGTGCTCTACGCGCTCGACGAGGAAGGCGGGAAGGTCCTCTGGGCCGCCCGCACCGGTCTCGACACGGACGTCATGCCGGTCCACGTCCCCGCCTCGGACCAGAACCCGGAAATGGTCCTGCTCGCTTCCAACACGGGCCAGCGATTCGGCATCACCGCCCGCGGCGCCCGCGACGGCCGGCCCCTCTGGCACCAGCCGCTCAACGCCCCCTGCCACGGTATGCCCGTCGTCGTCGGACCGAGCGTATTCGTCTCTCTGGGTGATCCGGACGGAACGGTCCTCGAAATAACTCTGACGACCGGCGATCGCGTCGGCCGCATTACGATCGGCCGCCCGCTCGGGCCGCAAATCGTCGCCCGGACCGGCAGCGGCCACTTGTATATCCCGGCGGATGCTCAGGCCGTCTACGTGTTCGACGTGGATCGCCGCGACCCGCAGACTCAGCTCCGCCTCGACCCGGGCTTTCTCGGCGCGATGACCACCGGCCACCCCCGCGGCAGTCTTCGCGGCATCCCGGTGTTCTCCAACCCCGACCCGAACGACCCGGGGCCGAAATACTTCGTCCTGGGCATGGCCGAAGGCCTCGACACGATGAAGCTCCAGGCGTTCAAGCTGCCGGAGGATCCGAACGCCCGGCCCGAGAGCAATCCGTTCGGCAAGCCGATTAGCCTGCCCGGGTGGGCGTCGTTCCCACCGTACTGCGACGGTGAAAAGGTCGCGGTCGTTACCGACAAGGGCGAGTTCGGCCTGTACGGACTGGCCCTCGAGAAGAACAAGGACGACGCCCTGTTCGTCTTCACATCGCGACCGGCCAAGCCGGGTGAGACTCGTCCATCGCGTGGACAGGTCGTACTGGCCGAAGAGGGATCGTACTGGGTGCTGGCCGGCGGCGAGCTGCGTCGTCTGCGGTTCGGGATCAACGACGTCGAGGGGGTGCGCCTGGTAACTTACGGCGACCCGATCCCGGCCGGCGAACCGCTGCACGCCCCGCAAGTGAACGCCCGTCGGGACACGTTCGTCGTCGTCACCCAGGAAGGAATGAACTGCCGGGCGACGGCCGTGGACGCGTTGACCGGCCAAGTTCGGTGGCGCCGCGAACTCGGCCTGATTGCGAAGGGCGACCCGATCAAAGTCGGCGAGGCGGTCGTGATCCTCGATCAGGGGGGCGGGTTCTTCAAGATCGACCCGAAGCCGCTGGCCGATCGCGGTGGGGCGGCCTGGCTGGTCGATGAGAAATGGGTGATCGCTCCACCTGCCACTGGATACAGCCCGGCGACCGGGCTCCTTCCCGGCCCGGTCAACACCGCCATTGCGGTCCTGACCGGGGAGGGCGAGAACCAGGGCAAACTGCTAATCCGCATCCTCAACGGCGACCGCGTCG
>DATFWZ010000176.1:0-9518 GCA_035258765.1 Gemmataceae bacterium | reverse complement strand
GAACTGCGGCGCGAAACGGCCGCGTGGCAGCAACGCACCAACGACAAGCAGCGCGGCGTCGATTGGCAGTTCCGCATCGATGACGCGCGAACCAAACTGAAAACGCTCTATCCCAAGTTACTTGTGTGACGAGCCACTAGTCGCGCACACAAAGGGGACGATCCGAAATCCGGATCGATTCCTGTGCAATAAGGCGAAGGTACCAATGCGTTGGGACGTAATCGCCTTTCGGTTTCCGAAGAACCCGACCGTCAGCTACATCAAGCGGCTCGTCGGCATGCCAGGTGAAACGATCAGCATCAAAGAAGGGGCGGTGTGGGTGAACGGCGAGCGACTAACCCCACCCGCCCGCCTCGGCCCTGTCACGTACCGGAGCCTGGGCGAAATCAACGAGAACGAAGTCCCGCCTCCGGACGTTGTGCTCGGTCCGGACCAGTTTTTCGTGCTCGGGGACAACACCAACGCCTCTGCCGATTCCCGGGACTGGGGGCCGGTGCCGAGGGACCACGTGGTCGGAGTTGTGGACGTGATCTACTGGCCTCCCGGCCGCTGGCGGCTGAATCCGTAGTCTACGTCGGCTCTTGAAACGCACTCGACAATACCTTTGCTGGAAATCGACCCGAGGTTGACCTGATATGTCCTCCGCCACCGCGCCCAAGCGATATACCGCCGAATCCTCCATCACCGTCCTGGAGGGCCTGGAGCCCGTCCGCAAGCGGCCGAGCATGTACATCGGCTCCACCGACTCCAAGGGCCTGCACCACCTGGTCTGGGAGATCGTGGACAACTCCGTGGACGAGTACCTCAACGGCCACGCCGACTCCATTACCGTCACCCTGCACAGGAACGGCGACGCGATCACCGTCATCGACAATGGTCGCGGCATCCCCGTGGACACGCACCCGAAGCACAAGAAGTCCGGGTTGGAACTCGTCCTCACCGTCCTGCACGCGGGGGGCAAGTTCGGGCAGTCGGACGGGTACTTCTACTCCGGCGGACTTCACGGGGTCGGCGCGTCCGTGGTGAATGCCCTGTCGCGGAAGCTCGTCGCCACCATCCGCCGCGACGGCTACGAGTGGCGGCAGAGTTACTCCAAGGGCGTACCGAAATCCAAGCTGGAGAAGCTCGAGCCGTTCCGCGGGCACGGGACGATCATCTACTTCGAGCCGGACGAGACGATCTTCAAGACCACTCACTTCGACGCGGAGGAGATCAAGGAGCACCTCGAGGCGATGGCCTACATCCACTCCGGGCTCAAGATCGCCTTCAAGGACGACAAGAAGGGCGAGACCCACGACCTGACCCGCCCGGGCGGCATCCCGGACTTTCTCAAGCGCCTGATTACCGAGGGACAGAAGCCGACGGTCACCGAGGCGCCATTCGTGGTAGCGCGTGAGGATCAGCCGCGGATGGAAGTGGCCCTGCAGTGGACCGAGTCGACAGACGAGGTGATCCGGTCGTACGTGAATGGCATCCGCACGGCCGCGGGCGGGACGCACGAAAGCGGGTTCCGCAACGCCATCACCAAGGCGATCCGCAATTACATCGAGACCCACCAGGTCAACGTCAAGGGCCTGGAAATCAAAAGCGAGGACATCCGCGAGGGGATCGTCGGCGTCCTGTCGGTGTTCGTCCGCGAGCCGCAATTCCAGGGGCAGACGAAGGAGAAGTTGAACAATCCCGAGCTGACCGCCGGGGTCGAAAGCTTCGTCCGCCCGGCCCTGGAGACGTGGCTCAACGCCAATACGGCCGCGGCCGGCAACATCGTCGGGCGGATCATGCTCGCGGCCAAGGCCCGGCTGGCGTCGCGCGAAGCCGTGAACGAGGTCAAACGGAAGTCGGCCAGCTCGCGGCGGCTCAATCTGCCGGGCAAGCTCGCCGACTGCAAGGCAACTGACGCGGACGAGACCGAGTTGTTCATCGTCGAGGGCGACTCGGCCGGCGGGTCGGCCAAGCAGGGCCGCGACAACCGCACGCAGGCGGTGCTGCCCCTCCGTGGCAAGATCCTGAACGGCGAGGGCATGCCGACCGTCAAGGTCCTCGGCAATCAGGAGCTGAACGACCTCGTGACCGCGATCGGCACCGGGGCGGGGGACAAGTTCAACATCGAGGGGCTGCGCTACAACAAGATCATCCTCCTCATGGACGCCGACGCCGACGGGCACCACATCTCGACGCTCTTGCTCGACTTCTTCTTCCGCCACATGACCGACCTGATCCGCAAGGGCCACGTCTACATCGCCCAGCCGCCGCTGTACAAGATCGTCATTGGCAAAGAGACTCTCTGGGCCCGCGACGATAACCACAAGGAGGAGATCATCTCCAAGCTGCGGCAAAACGCGAAGTACGAGGTCTCCCGGTTCAAGGGCCTCGGCGAGATGGATGCCGACGAACTCAAGGAAACGACGCTGGACCGGCGCAACCGCATGCTTCTGAAGGTCGACATCGACAACCCGCTCAAGGCGGACGAAACGTTCGACCACCTGCTCGGCAAGGACGCGTCGCACCGGTACCGCGAGATCATGGCCAACGCGGACAAGGTCGCCGCCGAGGAGATCGACGTGTGAGGGAGTGGACCGCTCGCTCCGCGAGCGGGGACCGACTCGCGGAGCGAGTCGGCCACTTGGATGTCGGCGGAGGAGATCGACTCGTGAGCGAGTCCGTCGGCCGTATGTCGCCCATCCGGGTCGAGAACCGCTCGGACCGCGTCTGGGTGTTCGGCTACTTGCGGATGGTGCCGCTTTTGCTGTTCGTCGGCGGCGTGGTGCTGATGGTGTACGTGCTCGGCCGCGGGGCGCCGGTGCAGCCGGAGATCGGCATCGCGGTCGTTGTCTTCGTGATTATCCTCCCGTTCACGCTCGACCGCACGTCGCTCCTCGACCCGGTGGACTACGTCATCCTCGGCGACCGGATCCGCATCAAGCGGCTGGCCGGAGAGTGGGTCTGGTCGCTCGACCGGGTCGTCGGAGTCGAGCTCGACCGGCCGGACGGTGAGGATTACGACGAGGGGCAGCTGACCCGGCGGTTTGTTCGCGTGACGTTGCGGCTTCGGCGTGCCTGGCCGGCGCCGCGACTCCTGGTCACCGAGTCCGACGCCCGGGCGGTCACCGCCTGGGCGACCAGTTACAACATCCGCATGATGGTACGGGTCACGTAATTCGCCCGAGCCGGAGCCCCACGTGAACGAGCCCGGCAACCCGCCGATCGAATCCGCGGACCGGACGATCCGCAACCAGCGGTATCATTTGTGGCCGCCCATTGCGATTCTCCTGGGAGCCATCGGTGCCATGGCCGCTGGCGCCTGGCAACTCGAGCCCTACACGATCGCACGTGTGATCTATGTGGCGGTCTGCGTAATCGTGGTCTTTTGCCTGCCGATCCTCGCGCTTCGCATGCCGCTTCTCGGACCGGTCTGGCGATTGAAGCTCGGAGAGTCCCTCCAAGTTTTCGGAGTTGAGCCCGGAATCTGGCCGCTGGAGCGGATCGAGCGGATCGATTTCGGGCCCGACCCGGCGGAGGACTACGTCGAAGGGAAGCTGCCGGTCCCGATGGTCCAAGTGACGCTGGCCATGCGGTACCGCGTTCGGCGGCGGCTGATCGTCAGCGCCCCGGGCGCGGCCAGGCTGCGCGAGTGGGCCGCAAGCAAGGGCATCGCCGTGAACGACCCCGGCGGGCATTCGCTGCCGAGGAGCCGCGAATGACAGGCACGTCCAATTTGACGATCCGCAACCAGCGGTATCAACGCTGGCCAGCCCTGACGTTCCACCTGGGACTGTTCTTCGCCTTTGGCATTGGCGCTGCCGTAGTTGCGAGCTACACGGATTCAGAGCCATGGTCGGAGGTCTATCTGATCATCGGCACGATACTGATCATCGCCCTGACATGCTTGGGAATCTACGTGCCGCTTCTCAGCCCAGTCCGGCAACTGAAACTCGGGGAGAATCTCTACATTTCCGGGTCGGACTCGGGCCGATGGCCGCCCGAGCGCGTACAGCGGATCGAATTCGAGCCCGACCCGGCCGAGGACTACGTCGAAGGGAAGCTGCCGGTCCCGATGGTCCAAGTGACGCTGGCCATGCGGTACCGCGTTCGGCGGCGGCTGATCGTCAGCGGCCCCGACGCGGCCCGACTGCGCGAGTGGGCGGCGAGCAAGGGGATCGTCGTGAACGACCCCGGCGGGCATTCGTTCCCCCGAAACGCCGAATGACGGACCCCGCTGTTCGAACGATCTACAACCAGCGGCCGCGTCAGTGGGTGGGGCGCACAATGGCCTTCTTGTTCTGCGGGCTTTGGGGCCTGGCGGGCGGGCTCATGTGCACTCCGTTTATCGCGTACCAACCGCTTCTGTGCCTGGCGATAACCCCCGCGGCGCTGCTCGTTTCGTGTTTGGTTGCCCGTGCAACGCTGACCGTCCTGCCAGTCCTGCGCCTCGAACTCGGGGACGGCCTCGAAAATGAGCGCGGACACACGTACCCGCCGTCGGAGGTTGAGCTGATCGAGCTTGGTCCCGACCCGGTGGAGGATTATGTGGAATCCTCATTGCCCGTTCCTTGCTGTCAGGCGACGATCGAGCTGGAATCAGGACGTCGCATCCGGCTGATTGTTAGTGCGACTGACGCCGCCCGCTTGCGCGATTGGGCGGTTGAGAAGGGGATCGCCGTCAACGACCCGGACGGGTACTCGACCCACGGGCTTCGGAATGAACAAATCTAGTCCCAGCGCTCCCGAGCGCGCGGCGTGGCGAGCTCGTGGTTGCCAAGCAAATCGCGGTGTGCGAATGTGATGGAGGACGGGCGAGTTGCCCGAGCCCGGAGTCCGAGATGCCGTCCGAATCGAGGCCGTTGCATATCCGCAACCAGCGCTACCCGCGCTGGGTCGTTGTCGCGGAAAACGTGCTCGTGAGCGGCATGCTCGTCGCCTTCCTCGTGATCGAAAGCCTTGGGCTGTGGCTGTTCGACATGCGCACCGCGATGTACATCCTGCTCGCGGCCTTTCTCGCCGTCCTGCCGATCGCCGTGTACGGTTGGCTTCTGATCTGGGACCTGAGCCGGCCGGGACCCGGCCGTGGGGTGACGGCGCGCGCTCTGTATGAAAGGGTATTCCTTGGGATCCGGCATCCAGAACTTGGCGCGGCCGTCGAGTGGACGGTGCTCACCGCGTTGAGATCGTTGCTACCCTCGGTGCATACGGTCTCCGAGTTGAAACTCGGGGCGGAAATCGCGATCCTGACCTTCCGGTTCCCACCGGGGGTGGTAAAGCGGGTCCGATTCTCTCGCGATCCGGGCGAGGATTTCCAGGAATTTGAACCGCCGCTCCAGTTGTGCGAGGCGACCGTCGAGATCCTTTCGGGACGACAATTCCAGCTAACTGTCGACGAGGCCGACGCCCAACGGCTGAGGGAATGGGCTGTCGCGAAAGGGATCGCCGTGTGCGACTGCGACGGGTACCGCCCGCGATCAGACGAAGCGCTGGTGAAACCTGACGACCCGGCCGGGCTCTCCCGTGGAGGTACCCCCACATGACCGACGCCGCCGACCGCCTCGACCTCATCGCCGTCGGGCCGCACCCGGACGATCTGGAAATCACCTGCGGCGCTACGCTCGCGAAGCTGGTGCGGCAGGGGTATCGCGTCGGGATGATCGACCTGACGACCGGCGAGCCGACACCGCGGGGGACCGAGGAGATTCGGGCCCGCGAGGCGGAGGCCGCCCGCCAGGTGCTCGGCGTCCACGTTCGCGTCAATCTCGGGCTGCCGAATCGCGTCCTGATGGATTCGCCCGAGGCGCGGTTTCGCCTGGGAACGGAGCTGCGGCGGTTCCGGCCGTCCGTGCTTATGACCGTCGCGGGCCGAACGCCGGCCGCGTCCCCGGACCACCATCAAGGCCACCTCATCGTCGAGGCCGGGCGGTTCTACTCGCAGCTCACGAAGTGGGACGACCGGTTCGCGGGGACGACGCCATACCGCGTCCCGCACCTCGTCTACGCCCCGACGCCGTTCGACGCCGAGCAGCGGCTCTGGCACAGCACGTTTGTCGTCGATGTGTCGGACACGTTCGAGCAGAAGCTGGCCGCGATCCGGTGTTACGAGTCGCAGTTCGACGCGGCCCGATTCGAAATGGTGAAGCACTTCGCCAGCGGTCGGGCTGCGGCCGAGGGGGCCAAGTGCGGGTTCAAGTACGGGGAGTTGTTCGCGCTGCCGCACCCGGTCGCGACGACCGACCTCGTCCGCCTGGTCCGCACCGGAACGGACATGCCCACACCGAAGCCGGGGAAGGACCACATGCCGATGGGGTGACTCTCGGCGAACGGCCCCGCGTCAGCGGGCCGAGGAAGCCGGCCATACTGGGGACGATGACACGTTGCCTGCTGCCGGGGCGCCCTCGGCCCGCTGACGCGGGGCCGTTCGCCAGGTGCCGGCCTCCTCGGCCCGCTGACGCGGGGCCGTTCGCCAGGGCCGCACTGTCGTGGTATGATTGCCCGATAGGTCATCCCCCGCCGACCGGGAGCCTTCCGCATGTCGAACGCCCGGCTCGTCGCGGCGATCGCGATCGCGGGGGGCGTTGCGCTCGTGGCCGGGCCGAGTCGCGCAGCGGGGCCTGCCGACTCGGCCGAATTCTTCGAGACGAAAGTCCGCCCCGTCCTTGTCGAGTATTGTTTCAAGTGCCACTCAGACCTGAAGGGAAAAGAGCCCAAGGGCGGGCTGCGCCTCGACAGCCGGGCGGGAATCGTCCGCGGCGGCGACAACGGCCCCGCGATCACCCCCCGGGACCCGGACAAGAGCCGGCTCATCGACGCGATCCGCTATCGGAACTCCGACCTGCAGATGCCGCCCAAGGGTAAGCTCCCGGACGCGACGGTCGCCGACCTCGTCGCGTGGGTAAAGGCCGGGGCCAACTGGCCGGACGACGGCGCCGCGACGACCGCCAAGACCAGTTCCTTCGACCTCGCGAAGCGGAAGCGGGAACATTGGGCCTGGCAGCCGGTCCGGGCCGTTGACCCGCCCGCGGTCGCGGACGTCGCGTGGCCGGTCGGGCCCGTCGATCGATTTTTGCTGGCCAAACTTGCGTCGCAGGGAATCAAGCCCGCGCCCCCGGCCGACCGCCGCGGGTGGCTCCGGCGCGTCACCTTTGACCTGATCGGCCTCCCGCCGTCGCCCGATGAAATGAACGCGTATCTCGCCGACTCGTCGGCCGACGCGGAGCGGGCGGTTGTGGAGCGGCTGCTCGCGTCGCCGCACTTTGGCGAGCGGTGGGGCCGGCACTGGCTGGACCTCGTGCGCTACTCCGAAACCCGCGGGCACGAGTTCGACGCCCCGATCCCGAACGCGTACCAGTATCGCGACTACGTCATCCGGGCCTTGAACGCCGACGTGCCTTACGACCGGTTCGTCCGCGAGCACGTCGCGGGCGACCTGCTGCCCGACCCGCGCCAGCACCCGACCGAAGGGTTCAACGAATCGATCCTCGGCACCGGCTTTTGGTTGCTCGGCGCAGAGATTCACTCCCCGGTGGACATCCGCCAGGACCAGGCGGACCGGTTCGACAATCGGATCGACGTGTTGACCAAGGCCTTTCTCGCGTTGACCGTCGCATGCGCCCGGTGCCACGACCACAAGTTCGACGCCATCGGGACGAAGGACTATTACGCCCTGTTCGGGTTTGTCGAGAGCACCGGCTACCGGCAGGTGCGATTCGACACCGCGGAGCACAATCGCAGGATCGCGACCCAGTTGGCGGACCTCGGTGAGCAGAGCGCGATCGAGGTGGCCGCGGCGCTTGCCCGGTCAGCCAAATCCACGACCGAGAGGCTCGCCGATTATTTGCTGGCGGCCCGCGACGCGATCCTCACCGGCCGCAACGGCCCGGCCGACACCTTCCGCTCGCGCATCGCCGACATTGCTCGCGACCGCAAGCTCGACTTGGCCCGCCTCACCGCGTGGATCGAGACCATCGTCCGCGCCGGTCGCGACCCGGGCGACCCGTTCTACGTGTGGGCCAGAGTCGCGAGCGAGTCGGCAATGGACGCGAAGCGTCTGGGCGAGATTCTCACCCCGCGTCCCGCGGCCAGTCCGCTGCCCCCGGGGGCGCAAGCGGTCATCGACTTTGGATGCGGCAAGCCGCAAGACTGGTTCCCGGACGACGCGAGCTATGGTCCCGGGCCCATGCGCCCCGGCCGACTGAGATGTGATGCCGACGGGCGGGCCACGTTTGTCGATCGCGCCGCGGCCGAGTACGACCGGGCGTTTGACGTGTTGACCGTCCCGGCCGGCACGGAAAACGACCCCGGCGCGATCGGCAAGCGCATGCGGTCCGGGCGCACGATCCGCACGCCGACGTTCGAGCTCGCGGCGGGCAAGCTGCATTACCTCGTCCGCGGGGCGGGCATGGCCTACGCGGCCGTGGACGGGCATTCGTTCATTCAAGGTCCACTGCACGGGCAACTCGTGAACGAATTCCCCGCGACCGCGGGGTTCCGGTGGGTTACGCACGATTTGACGCCGTATCGCGGGCACCACGTTCACGTCGAATTCACCCCGGCCAAGGACGCGGACTTCGCGGTAGCGATGGTCGTGCAAGCCGATTCGGTCCCGGCGGTGCCGACCGCGAGCCCATTCATCCCCGGGGGTAAGCCGAAGGCCGTTCTCGAATTGGCCGAGGCTTACGAGCGGGAGGTTGCGGAGCGGCTCGGGCGTTTGCGGGACGGTCCGCCGTCCACGCCCGAGGACGTCCGGCTCGCGAATGTGCTGCTTGCCCAGTCGCCGCGGACGGGAGAGCTGGAATCCGCGATTAAGACCTTCACGGTGGCGCGCGAGCGTATCGCGAGCCGAATCCGGTCGTCCTCCCGTCTGGCCCCGGCCGTCTGGGACGCCAACGGCGTGGACGAGCAGGTCTTCATTCGCGGCTCGCCCCAGGGCCTCGGTGAGCGCGTCCCGCGACGGTTTCTGGAGGCGCTCGCCGGCACCGGGCCGATCGAGTCCGGGAACGGAAGCGGGCGGCTGGAACTTGCGCGTCAGCTCACCGACCCGGTCCGCAACCCGTTCATCGCCCGGGTCATCGTGAACCGCGTCTGGCACCACCTGTTCGGCCGCGGGCTCGTCGCGTCGGTGGACAACTTCGGCGTCCTTGGCGAGCCGCCGACTCACCCGGAGCTGCTCGACTTCCTCGCCGACCGGTTCGTCCGCGACGGCTGGTCGGTGAAGAACCTCGTCCGGGACCTCGTGCTCTCAAGCACCTACCGGATGGCCACGCGCGGCGACTCGGAGGCGGACGCGGCCGACCCGCAGAATTTGCTCCTGCACAAAATGCGCTTGAAACGGCTCGAGGGCGAAGCGATCCGCGACGCGATGCTCGCCGTCTCCGGCCGGCTGGATCGAACCCCATTCGGACCGCCGGTGCCAATTCATCTGACCCCATTCCTCGACGGACGTGGCAGGCCCACGACCGGCCCACTCGACGGCAACGGTCGCCGGTCGGTTTACCTGGCCGTGCGGCGCAACTTCCTGTCGCCGATGTTGCTCG
>DATFWZ010000175.1:0-6969 GCA_035258765.1 Gemmataceae bacterium | reverse complement strand
GCCCCCGCCACCTGCAGCGGATGAGGAGCCCCGACGGTCAGGAAATCGTGAGCCTTGCGGATGCCATTGGAGATCTCCGGTGGAGCAATACAGTAGCCCAGCCGCCAGCCCGTCACGCTGAACGTCTTGGACAGGCCGCTGATGGTCACCGTACGGCCCGCCATGCCGGGCAGGGTGGCAATGCTGATATGCGGCCGATCCGTATAGATAATATGCTCGTAAATCTCGTCGGAAAACGCCAGCGCGTTGTGCTCTTGGCACAGCTCGGCAATCAATGTCAGCTCCGCACGCGAGAACACCCGGCCGGTGGGGTTGTTGGGCGTGTTGATGATAATGGCCTTGGTGCGCCGGCCGAAGGCCCGGCGCAGCTCGTCGGGGTCAAAGTGCCAGTCGGGCGGATGCAGCGGCACCCACACCGGCGTGGCCCCGGTCAGCAGGGCGTCGGGACCGTAGTTCTCGTAGAACGGCTGGAAGGCGATGACTTCGTCACCTGGGTCGATCAGGGCCAGCATGGTGGCCATCATGCACTCGGTGGCCCCGCAGCAGACGGTGACGTTCTGGTCCGGGTCGCACGGGATGCCGTTGAACGCCCGCACCTTGGCCGCGATGGCCTCGCGCAGGGCCGGGGCCCCCCAGGTGATGGCGTACTGGTTGTACCCGTCCTGGATGGCCCGGCACGCGGCATCCTTGATCGCCTGCGGCGTCTCGAAGTCGGGCATCCCCTGACCCAGGTTGATTGCCCCGTGCCGGGTGGCAAGCCGCGTCATCTCGCGGATGACCGACTCGGTGAAATGTCCGACACGCGCCGCGAGTTTCATTTCGACCATCTCTTGATTGACTCGGCGATTCGGCCGTCGGGGGCGGCCGTACCTCTTATTTCGATCACGCGGGTCCGGTCAGCCGGAAAAGTCCGCTTATTTTCCCTCTCTTGTTGACCGTGTGGGCACTTACCCTTAGGTTGACGTGCCAAGCCGTGCAGTCGTCCCATCTGCCGGGCCACGCCGACTCGACACCTGGACCCGCACCGAGACCTCTTCCATGGGAAAGTCCCGACGCCGCCCGCGCGCCCATATCGCACCCGCGACCCGTCCGAATATCGTTCACCGGCTCCGGATCGACTCACTCGAGGACCGCACCGTCCCGGCGACTTACTCGTTCGCCAACGGTGTCCTGAGAGTGGACATCGACACGTCGGCTGACATCCTGACACTCACAGCCGGGCCAACGCAATACCAGATCGCCGGGATGGCGCCCGCGATCGACGGCGGCGGACTCACCGGCGTCGTCAACCTCTCGGGCGGCACCGCGACCGTGGTCAACACGGCCGCGGTGAAGCATGTCGTGATCACCGACTCGGCGGTGAATGCCACGGTCGTGTTCGCCGACAGCGGTTCGAACGCCTACCCGGCCGAGATCGATGTCATCCTGGACGAGACCCTGCTGGGCGCCACCAGCATTCAGTTCGACGGCGCCACGACGATCAATCCGACAATTGCCGGGACGACGGTAGAGGTGCAGGCAGGGGACATCACGTTCGCCCCCGCGTCATCGTTGGTCGTCGGCGGGACGGGCACCGACCTGACGCTGACCGACAACGGCTCCGACCTCGCCCTTCCCGCCAACTTGCGGGTGTCCGGCGACTTGGTCGTCCTTGCCGACGGCGACATCAGCCAGAATTTCCCAGTGACGGGCGAGCGGCAGATCGTTGCCACGTCGGCGACGTTCCGGATGGACAACCCGTTCACTGGCTCAATTGTCCTGGACGGGGCGAACCACGTCCCCGGCCCGGTCACGTTCGAGGAAACGACGCCCGGGGCGATCTCGATCGTGCGCTGGCGCAACCTCTCGTCCACTGCCACGGCCCCGGACGTCTCCGCCCTGACCGGGCTCACGGAATTCAGCCTGTCCCTGGACAATGCCCCGGTCGCCCTCGGGACGATCTCGGTCACGGGTACCCTGGCAGTCACCGCATTCGGGGACATCACGCAGAAACCGGGGACCACACTGACCGCCCCCTTTTCCGGGGCCTTTACCGTCCTGGGAAACGCCTCGATCACGCTCAACAACGCGGGCAACGCGATCGCGAGCGTCAGCTTCTTCTCGGACCACAGCACACAGGCCCATTCGTTGGTCACCTCCGGGGACCTCGACCTGTCGACGAGCAGTCTCGGCCGGGCCGGGCTCAGCGTGACCGCGGGGGGGAACATCTTCCAGAGCTTTGGGGCGGCGGTCACGCAGCTGCCAGCGGCCGGCCAGGTGACGCTGGCGGTCCCCGCTGGTAACACTGTGACCCTGGACTTGGACAACGAGTTCACCGGTCACTTGACCGTCGCCCCCGGGGCAGTCGCGGTCAACATCCACAACCTCAGCCCGACCGCCAGCATCGACGATTACACGCTGCCGGCGTCGGTCACCGAGTTGACGGTGACGCACGACGCCGCGCCGGTGGTGCTGGGCAACCTGGGAACGATGCTGCCCAACCTGGCTTCGTTGTCGGTGACAGGGCAGGGGATTTTCCAGGCACCCGGGACCGCGCTCAAGGTGCCGGTCGCGACGTTCAGCTCCCCCTTCACGACCGCCCCGTCCGGCTTAGCCCCGCCCCCGACGGACATCCTCTTGACCGCCGCGGGCAACGACTTCGATACGGTCTCGGTTTCCCAGTTCGGTTACGGCGATGTGATCATCGTGGACGCGGACGACCTGCAACTCGGATCGACGAATTGCGGCACGGGCCGATTGACAGTCCGTGCCGGTGGCGACATCACGCAAAGCGCGCCGGTCATCACCCTGGGTGGGCGGATGTCGGTGACCAGCACGGGCGGAAATATCACCCTGACCGACTCGGGAAACGACATTCTGGGCATCCTGGACCTGACCGCGTCCGGGGCGGGCAACGTCGAGGTGCTCGCCGGTGCCCTGAATCTTGGCAACGTCACGACCGGGACTGGGTCTCTATCCGTCACGGCTTCCGGGGCCTTCCCGGGCGCCAGTTTAACTCAGGCTCCAGGCACGCGGGTCACGGCCGGCGGCCCGGCGACTTTCTCCGCCGCGGGCATCGACACCCGGCTGGACAACCCGGGGAACTCATTCGCCGGCCCGGTCTCCATCCCCCAGGGGGCGAACATCTTTTTGCGGACCACGGGGGCGCTCAAGCTTGGCGATTGGCGCGCCTCGCGGGCGACCATCCAGGCCGGCGGCGCGGTTTCTCAGTTGCCCGGGACGAGCCTCCTCCGCGTCGAGATCCCACCCCCGAACCAGAGCGGCGAGATCGATTTCCAAGTCGAGGCTGGCACCTTCCCGATCACGCTGTCGAACGCGGGCAACGACTTCCAGGTCTTCTCGGCCACGACCACCGGGAATGTCGCCCTCCGGGACAAGTCCATTCTGGTTCTCGGCGAAATGCGACTGGGTGCCGGGACGCTTGATATCGAGGTAGGCCAGGCCCTGCTCCAGATCGGCAAAATCATCCAAGAAGTGCCGGCGGGCGTGACCGCGGGCGGGCTGACATTCCGGGGAACCAACCCGGGAACACAGATTACCCTCGGCCGGCGCAACGAGTTGGATCGACCGTTGAACGAGTGGCGCGGCCCGGTCACCATCGTGAACGGCGGGGCGGTGGACGTCGATAACCGGTTCGACCTGACCATCACCGACAACTCCACCATGACCGGGGCCGTCGCCCTCCGGGCCGGCGGTACCTTGACCCTGCCCAACACGCCCCTGTCGCTCAGCTCGCTGGAAGCCGCCGGCAGGCACGTAATCGTCCGGCAGAACATCACCCTTGTCGGAAGCGGCGGAATCGTGTTCGCGGGGACGACCGACCTCCAGGGCGGCCCGCGAACCCTGACGGCCACGGACTTCATCACCTTCGACGGCGACGTCTCGGTGGCCGGGAACCTGACGCTGAACGCCCCCGAGGTCGACATTTCCTCCGGGACCCTGAACCTCGGATCGTTCAACCTCACGACTGCGCCGGGGGCGTCGCTCACGGTCGGCGACTTCGACGGTGCGTCGGATGCGCGCGTGGTCGGGTCGAATTCGACGATCAACCTGGGGCCGAATGGCACTCTGACCGTCAACGTGGACGGCGTCCTTCAAGCCGGGACGGGTGCCGGGGCCGAAACGCTGACGGTGAACAACTCGGGCGGGAACGTGTTCCTGCGCGGGCGGCTCGGGGTCGGGTTTGGTCCTACGAACGACAAACTGGTGAAGGTCGGGCCCGGGACGGTCAACTTGTCCGACGGCCGTCTGACCGGGTCCGGACTCGCGGCCGGGACGCCCAGCCCGGTCGTCGAAACGCCGGTCGGGAGCGTGACCGGGAAATTCGCCAACGCGCTGGACGCGAATTTCGACCCGGTCGATACCTTCCTGGCCGGGACGGACGTCGTGCAGACGACGTACACGGCTACCGCCGCCACGGTCCAGAGTGGCGGCGTGGTGTCCGCGACCGGGACCGCGACCGGATTCCTGCCCGACGGGGAACAATACACAGTCACGTCGAGCCTCGGCGCCGTGGCCGGGCTCGTGGTCGTCGAGCGGAACTCCTTCGACGCGGGACCGGTCATCGACGTGGTCCTCCGGAACAACGCCGCGACTTCGACCCTAACGATTACGACATCCCCGGACGGGAACGGCGACGGAATCACGCCGGTCGGGGGGATTGCCGTCGACGGCCCGGGTTCGGTCACGATCGTCGCCCCGACATCGGACATCGTCGGCGACGTCCTCGTCCAGGGCGAGTTGCGGGCATTGACTGCCCGCGACATCCATGGCTCGTTCGACTTCCCGGCGATCATCCGGCCCGGCGGGACCGCGGCATCGAACACCACGGTGACGGCCCGGAACGTGGACCTAGCGCTGTTCGACTTGACGGGCAACCTGGCCGGCCTGACCGTCGCCAATTCCAGCGGGCGGGTCCAATACGCGGCCAACAAGTTCGGGACCGTCCGGGCGACCGGCATCCCGGCCGAAGGACAGGTCGCCGACTTCGAGTCCGACCTGGTGACGCGAACCGCGGTCCCCGGCGTCAACGTCACGCGCGTCGAAGTCGCCGGCGAGCTGTCGGGCACCTGGGACGTGTTCGGGACCGTGGGGACCGTGATCGCGCAGACGACTCGCGGCTGGAACCTCGGCGTCAACCTCGACGAGGAGGAGTCTGGGGGCCACGCGCGCAACCCGGAAGGGCTGCGGGATGTTACCTCTCTCACACTTGGTCGCGTGACCAATACGGACCTGACGGCGACGGGCCGACTGAACAACCTGGCCGCGACCGACTGGGACGGCGGGCAGCTCCGGTCCGGGTCGTTCAACGTGCTCATGGTCCGGCCGGACCTGCTGACCGGTGCCCTCGGCAACCTGTTCGCCAACGTCCTGGCGACCGGCAACGCCGGCGGGACGACCAAACTCGCCATAAGCCGACTGACCGTCGGCGGGTCGTTCGGCCGGCCCGATACTGGGGTCCCGCCTCCCGTGTTCCCGCGTGACATGCTCGTCGCGCGGAACGGCAATCTCGGCACGATCACCGTGGGCAAGGACTTCGACGGCGAGATCCACGCCTGGACCACCCCGGACACGACGACCGGGAAAGTTACATCGTTGACCACCGGCCGGCTCGGGATCCACCTGGCGCAGTTCGGCGTCGGGGTGCCGACCATCGACGCCCGGTCAATTGGCCGGATCGCGGTGGTGGGCAACGCGGCCGCCAACCTGGCCGGGGATGTGGAGGACACCGAAGTTCGCCTCCGCGGGAACGACGGCACGACCAAGCGGCTCGCCCTGGGCGCCTTCTCGGCGACCGGGGGCGTGACATTTACTCGAATCCTGTCGTCGGACGGCAGCGTCGGCTCGGTCACAGTCGGCCGGGAGGCGGACATGCTCAAGGTCACCCTCCTGGATCCGCAATTCGGCAACCTCGGGCCGGTGACGGTTGGGGAATTCGGGTCGAGCGACCTCATCGCCCGGACGATCAGCCGATTCGAGGCGAAGGGAGCGGCGCGCGTGGAGGCAAGCCCGGCGCTGGTCGGGAACGCGTTCATCTCATCGATTACCGCCTTCGACGACACCGCGAAGACGCCGGGGATCGGAACACTTCGCGCGGCCGGGTCGTTGGGGTTCGTGGCGGTCACCGCCCCGGACGGGATCACCAGTGTGTCGATCGGCCGCGAAATGAACCTGAGCTCGATCGTTACCGACTCGTCGCGCCCGGGCACGGACGTGACCGGCCGCGTTGGCAGCCTGACGGCGGGCGTGATCGGGCAGAACGACGTGGTGGTCGAGAGCATCGGCAACATCCAGGCCAACGGCTACGCCACGCCGGAGAGCGGGCTCCAGTCGCGGGTGGTCGGCAATATCGCCGGGCCGACACCAGGGGACTCCGGGATGAACGTCGTGGCCAAGGGAGCCGGCGTGAAATCGGGGGTTGGGATCGGGGCCGTGTCGGCTGAGGGGACCATCGACAACTCCACCTTCGCGGCCCCGAAGGGGGTCACGAGTCTGAGCGCCGGCGACCTGCTGAGCCAACTGACCGTCCTGGCTGACTTCATCCCGGACGGGTCGCCGGTCAAGCCGACGTTCGGGAAGGTCGGGTCGCTGGCCGCGTCGGGGCTGTTCGACGTGATCGTCCGGGCGGACACGATCGGGACCGTCACGACGACCCCCAGCACCCGGTTCGGGAACAGCGGCTTCATCACGTTCGGCGAGCTGACGGCCCGCGACGCAAACGCGGCGAACGGGATCGCATCGCTGAGTGTGACGGGCGAGGCGTTCAACCTGGACGTTCGGGCCCCGGCCCGCGTCGGTCCGATCACCGTCGGCTCGGGCCTGACCAACTCGACCGTCGCGGCCGGGTATGGGCCCACCGGCTCGCTCCCGAGTTTCCGCGTCGGCGAGTTGTCCTCATCGACGGTGGTGTCCCGGCAGGTCGGGACATTTGCGATCACCGGGGGGCCGGAGCCCGCGCACGGCGGGGCG
>DATFWZ010000174.1:0-3396 GCA_035258765.1 Gemmataceae bacterium | reverse complement strand
GAGGCGGGCGGCCCCGCGGTTCTCAATGGTGTCACCTGCCGGACCGTGGAAGGCGACTACGGGGTCCTCGACGTCGAACAGCTCCGGGACAAGATCCGCCCGAACAACGAGCATTACGTCCGCACGCGTGTGGTGAGCCTGGAGAATACGCACAACCGCGGCGGCGGCCGGGTGTTTCCCCTAATAAAGATCCAGGCGATTGCCGACTGGGCACATGCGACCGGACTGGTCATGCACATGGATGGTGCCCGGCTGTGGAACGCCCACGTCGCGACCGGCACGCCGCTTGCCGACTGGTGCAAGCCGTTCGACAGCGTTTCCGTCTGTTTCAGCAAGGGCCTGGGCGCGCCGGTCGGGTCGGCGGTGGCCGGGACCAAGGAGTTCGTGGCTCGGGCCCGCTGGGCAAGAAAACTGTTCGGGGGCGCCTGGCGGCAAGGGGGTATGCTCGCCGAGGCCGCCCTTTATGCACTAGAAAATAACATCCGGCGAATGGCCGACGATCACCGCAACGCCCAGGTGCTCGCCGAGGCAGTCAACGACTGCCCCGGCTTGCGGCTCGACCCGCCGTTTGTGGAGACTAATCTGGTTTGGTTCGAAGTCGATCCGGAATTCGGGTCCGCTTATGACCTGGCATCAACAATGAAGGAGAAAGGGGTTCTCGTCCACGCGTCCAGCCCAACCGCCCTTCGCATGTGTACCCACCTGGACATCTCGGCCGCCCAGGCAGAGCAAGCCGCCGAGACCCTTCGAAGAGTCTGCCAGGGGAGCCTGGTAACGGCCCATTAAGGGCCGGCCAATCGGATCGCCCCCGCGGTTTCGCCCGTCCATCGTTACGGAGTAGAGACTTGGAGGAGAAGTCGAGCGCCGGGGGGGATGCGCCCTCGTGGACGTTCTTGAGCAACCATGCGCACGTCCTCATCTGTATCGCCGCGGAGCCGGAGAGCCGCATGCGCGACGTGGCTGCCCGGGTGGGCATCACCGAGCGGGCGGTGCAACGGATTGTGGCCGAGCTGGAGGCGGGTGGGTACCTCACCGTCACGCGGGCCGGGCGCCGCAACCGCTATATTTTGAATCCCAACCTGCCGCTCCGCCACCCCGTCGAAGCGCACCGGGACGTCGGCAGCCTGATTGAGCTCGGACTGGGCGGGAAACCGAAACGAAAGTGACTTGACGCGCGGGACACCCGCGGGAGGTCGTCGCGATGCGGCGCCGCGGCGGGCGCAGTACGCCACACGGGGAACACCGCCCGGTGTTGCTCGCCGAGGTGCTCGCCGCCCTGCGGCCGAAGCCGGGCGAAGTGGCTATCGATTGTACTTTGGGCTTCGCGGGCCACGCGACCGAGTTGCTTCGCCGCGTCGGCCCAACGGGCCGGCTTATCGGTCTTGATCTGGACGCCAATAACCTTCCGCGCGCACGGGAAAAACTGGCGGCAATTTCCACCTCATTCACCCTCCGTCACGGCAACTTCGCCGGGCTCGCGACGGCCCTCGCGGCCGAGGGGCTGGACGGCTGCGAGTGTCTGGTTGCCGACCTCGGCGTGTCGAGCATGCAGCTGGATGATCCCGGCCGCGGCTTCTCATTCGCCCGCGACGGCCCGCTCGACATGCGCATGGACCGCACCCGCGGGCGCACGGCCGCGGAATTGTTGAACTCGCTCCCGGCCGCGGACCTGGCCGCTGCGTTCCGCGAACTGGGCGACGAGCCGGAGTCCGACCGAATCGCCGCGGCAATCGTGGCTCGGCGGCAGACGAAGCCGCTGGACCGAACGCGGGAGATGATGGAACTGGTACTCGAAGCAGCACCGGTGCGCGTGAACCCGCACCCGAAGAAGGGCGAGCCGACACCCCGGCAGCAGCAAATCCGGCCGGCCGCCCGGGTGTTCCAGGCGCTGCGCATCCTCGTCAATCGCGAGCTGGCAAGCCTTCAGGAATTGCTGCGCGTGTTACCGAACTGCTTACGACCCGGCGGCCGGGCGGCGATTATCAGCTTCCACAGTGGCGAGGACCGGCTGGTGAAGGCCGCGTTCAAGGACGGATTTCGATCGGGGGCCTATGAGCAGATTAGCGACGACCCGGTGCGCCCGGGCCCGCAGGAGCGCTTCGACAACCCGCGGGCGCGGTCGGCCAAGTTGAGGTGGGCCGTCCGCGCCCGTTAGGTGTCATCCCGCCTTTTTCGCCGCCTCGTATCTCTCGACTACGTAGTCCCAGTTGATAATCTTGAAAAATGCATCAACGTAGTCGGCCCGCTTGTTCTGGTACTTCAGGTAGTAGGCGTGCTCCCAGACGTCGATGCCGAGGACCGGGATCCCGGTCCCGTCCATCAGCGTGTTGTCCTGATTCGGCGTGCTCACGATCTTGAGGACCCCGCCCCTCTGGGCCACGAGCCACGCCCAGCCGCTGCCGAACCGGGTCATCGCCGCGTCCTTCAGCTGGGCCAACATACCGTCCAGGTCCTTGAACTTCTCGTTAATCGCGTCGTTGAGCGCCCCGGACGGCTTGCCGGGCTTGGGCGTCATCATTTGCCAGAAGATCGTGTGGTTGTAGTGTCCGCCGCCGTTATTCTTGACCGCGTTCTTGATCTTCTCCGGTAGCTTGTCGAGGCTGGCAAACACTTCGTCGAGCGGCTTGCCCGCCCACTCGGTGCCGGCGACGGCCTTGTTGAGGTTGTCCACGTACGCCTTGTGATGGCGGTCGTGGTGAATCTCCATCGTCTTCGTATCGATGTGCGGCTCGAGGGCGTCGAACGCGTACGGCAGGTTGGGAAGCGTGTAGGCTTTGGCCGGTTCCTGGCCCTTCAGGTCGAGGGTCGGGAGGGCCAGCGCGGCGGCCCCGGCCCCGGCGGCCCGGAGGACGTCGCGGCGCGTCAGTGCGGTCATGTCGGTCGGCTCCTTGGGACTGGTTCGAACCGTCGCGGGCGGCGCTCCCATCCTAGTCGCGGTGAGCCCGTGCGGCCCATGAATACTGCGATAGACTGTCCTCCGCCGCCCCACATTCACGGAGCCCGCCGTGCGCTTCCTCGTCACAATCACTACCCTCCTCAGCCTCGCTGGTTCGGCTCTCGCCGCCGATCGTCGGCCAAACCTCGTCCTGCTCCTCACCGACGACCAGCGCTGGGACTGCCTGGGGGTCGCCCGCCACCCGCTCCTGAAGACGCCAAACATCGACCGGCTCGCGACGGAGGGGACCTATTTCCGCAACACCTTCGTCACCACTTCGATCTGCTGCGTCTCGCGGGCCAGCTATTTCACGGGGCTCTTGTGCCGGCACCACAAGGTCGGCGACTTCAATTCCCCACTCCCCGCGGACGTTCTCGCGAACAGCTTTCCGGCGCAGCTCAAGAAGGTGGGCTACCGCACGGCGTGTTTCGGCAAGTGGGGAATTGGCGGGCCCGCGCCGA
>DATFWZ010000173.1:0-2307 GCA_035258765.1 Gemmataceae bacterium | reverse complement strand
GCGAAGAGGTCTGCGACAACGTCGTGCTCGCCGGTCGCGACGCGATCGGCTACGGCCGGACCCTGTTGCACGTCGCCGAGTTGCTGGTGGAGGCCCGGCCCGTGGGTGCCGCGGTCGGCATCCTCGGCGGGCCGGGCAAGTTGGAACGGCGCATCGCGGGGCTGCTCGATCCCAGGAGAAATACCATGACAGCAACCGGTCGCACGGCGGCTTTCGCCGTGATGTTTCTGTTCCTCGCCGGGGCGACGATCGCCTCGGCGACGCGCTTTGCGGCCTCGGCCCTCGCGGACCAGCCGGTGCCGGCAGCCCAGAAGCCGCAATCCGCTGTCGATCCCGAAGACCCGAAGTTCGCCGGACATTTCAGCGGGCGGGTACACGGCCCCGACGGCAAACCGCTGAGCGGGGCCCAGGTCTTCATCGTCCCATCCCGCGGTGCGAACAAGGAAGCCGGGCCGGTCCGGACCCGGACGGATGCCGACGGCCGCTTCGAATTCGACGCCCCCGACATGACGTACACCGAGCTGGACGGCCTCCCCGCGCGCCGGGAGGGCCTGCTCATCGCGACGAAGGACGGCTACGCGGCGGACTGGTTCCCTACCTGGGGACACTACAAGGGATTGGGCCCCCGTTCGCATGTGGACCCGATCAAGGGAACCGGGCTCGACTTGCACCTGGCAATGGACGACGTGCCGATCCGCGGGCGCTTCCTCGATCCCGACGGCCGGCCCCTCAAGGATGCGCGCGTCCGGCTTACCGAACTCATGATCCCCAAGCGGCGCGACCTCGACGCCCATCTCGACTTCATCACCAGCTTCGGCGAACCGTTCCCCCCGATCTCGATCGACTACGAGCGCGAACTTTACCAACCCCACCTGCTCCCCCGGCTGACCATCGAGACGCGGACCGATGCCGACGGACGCTTCACCATGTCCGGACTCGGCCGCGACCGCCTTGCCGGGCTGAGCGTTTCGGCGCCGGGCGTCGTCGCGACCCATCTCACGGTCATGACCCGCAATGCGCCCGACATTGGGACCGGCCCCAACCAGCAGGGAAGGACCTCACCGGTCTTCTACGGTGCGGGCTTCACCTTCCAACTGAAACGCGGATTGACCGCCAAAGGACTGGTGCGCGACCGCGACACGCAGGCGCCGATCCCCGGGATGTGGGTGACGTGGCGCCGCGACCCGCTGTACGACCCCACCGCCGCCGCGGAGGCCCCGGTCACCGACGAGAAAGGGCGCTTCACGATCAGCGGCCTGGACCCGGAGCTCTGGAACTGGGACAAATCGTATCGCCTCCTCACGGCTTTTTCCCGGCCTGGTGGGCACTACCTCGTGGCCGAGGGGGTCCTGGAGCCGGGTGCCGAGGTGGTCATCGAGTGTGTGCGCGGCATTCCGTTCCGGTTGAAGGTGGTGGACGAACAGGGCAAGCCCATCGAGGCCAACGTGGAATATCAGTACATCAGCCCCAATCCGCACGTCGAGGACCTGATGAAGACTCTCTTCCACGACAGCCCACGGTCCATCGCGAATCGCGCCGCCCGACGGGCGGACGGGACCTACGAGGGATTCGTCCTGCCCGGCGCGGGCGCCGTGCTGGTGAAGACGCCGGGCCGCTCCTATCGCCCGGCCCACGTCGATCCCAAGGCCTTCTTCGCCCCGGGCCGGACCGAGTGGACCGGACAGGAGCGTCTCACCGCCTACGGAACACACAACACACTGGAGATCGGCGGGGAGTGGGCCGATCAGCACGACTACGCGGCGATCGTCCTCGTCAACCCCGCGCCGAAAGCGGCGCCGCTGGAATTGTCGGCGACCGTGGTGAACGACAAGCCCCGACGCATCTCGCTGATCGACCCGGAAGGCAAGCCGGTCGTCGGGGTCAAGACGCAGGGACTGACGTGGTTCCCCTGGGATTCGGAAGCCGCCCTCCGCGCCGCAACTTTTCCCGTGACCAAACTTCATCCCGACCGCACCCGGCGGATCACGTTCGTCCAGGAGGACCGCCGGCTCATCGGTTTTCTGATGGCACGCGGGGACGGCGAGACGCCCTACACCGTCCGCATGCAGCCCTGGGGAACGGTGACCGGCCGGCTTCACGATGAAAACGGCAAGCTCTCGGATGTCACCTCCATCTCCCTGGGCAGCTGGAGTGGGTTCGATTCCAGCCCCGACCCCGAAGTGGGCGAATACGGGCACGTCGAGATCGACTCGTCGGGCGGATTCCGGGTGGACCGCCTGGTTCCCGGCCAGCGCTACAGCGCCGAGGTCTATCGCGACACGAACAAGTTCGCCGGAATGGCCTTCG
>DATFWZ010000172.1:0-6226 GCA_035258765.1 Gemmataceae bacterium | reverse complement strand
AGGCGAAGCGGGGTCATGGCGGCCCTCACGCGGCGACGGTCACGGCACTCTCCCCCCATGACGCCTGCGGGAAGGGGGCATTTCAGTCGCCGGTCGATGTTACGACGGCCGTCCGAGATTACTCTAACCCGCCGCGACCTGGGGAGAAATGATCCGGCGAAACGTGAGGTTGATCCGCCGACCGACGGGCTTCTTGGTCTTCGGGACGCCGTGTCTCCAGTGATGCTGACTGGTCCCGCCCATGACGAGCAAGCTGCCGTGCGGGAGGGCCAACTCGAGCTTCTCGCCGCTGGCCGGGTGTTTCAAGATAAACCGTCGCTCGGCCCCGAGGGAGATCGACCCGATCACCGGGTTGACCCCCAGCTCCGGCTCGTCATCGGCGTGGAACCCGATTGAGTCACGACCATCGCGGTAGAGGTTCAGGAGCAGGCTATTCCAGGTCGTCCCGGCCGCCGCCTCGGCACGGTGCTTGATGGCGAGGAGGCCCGGCGTCCACGGCGTCGCGTGGTGGGTCACGCCGGAGTAACTGTAGGTACAGCCGGGATCGGCGTACCAGGCCGTCAGGCGCGGAAACTTGCGAGCGGGCGTGCCCTCGTGCTTCCAGGGGACGGAATCGCGAAAAAGGGCAAAGAGGGCGTCGGCCTCGGCGGGCGGGATGAAGGACGGCACGTACAGGAGGAGGCCGCCGTCACGAAGAGCAAGTCGTTCCATCATCGTGTGCGTTACGGTACGAAGGCAATGGAACGCGGATAACGCGGATGACGCGGATTTGCGCGGATCAGCAAATAGACAATCTGTTTCCTGTTTGATCCGCGCAAATCCGCGTCATCCGTGCCATCCGCGTTCCTTCTGACTTACTCATCCCCGAACGGGTCCGGGTTGTCATCGAACCGCTCGAGATCCTGGTCTGTCCAGCCGAAGTGGTGGGCCAACTCGTGAATGACCGTCTTCCGGATCTCCGTCCGCAGCCGATTGGGGTCCGGGAACTCGTCGATGTGGGGGAGGCGGAAGATCCAGAGGCGGTGCAGCATCGAGTGCGTGTCCACTGCGTCCCCGGACCACGGGGTCGGAAGCTCCAAGGGGTCGAAGAAGCCGAGCAGGGTCTCGCCGTCTTCGATCTCATCGTCCGTGAAGCCGGCCCGGCGGAGTAAGTCGTCGTCGGGGTCGTCGGCCACTTCGACGACGACGTTGTCCAGGAACGGCCGGAACTCCTCCGGCAGCGTCTCCATGACGCGCCGGACGATCTGCCGGAACTCCTTCATCGAGATTTCGGACATCGGGTCGCTCAGAGGAACCGGACGAGTTATGTAGCCGAACTCGCCAGAGTTCGGGTGGCTGGCGCGCCAAATCGCCCGAACTCTGGCGAGTTCGGCTACGCAAAGCCAACCGGCCACGGCATTGTAATCGCCCAGCTGCCCACGCGTATAATGGGCCAACTACCCGTCTGCCGCAGTCATTTGGATTTCATCCCGACCGCCCACGCCGCTCAAGGAGGGCCAACGTGTCCACGCACCAGATCGCCGGAAAGCACTACGTCGCGGGGGCCTGGGTGTCCCCCGGGGCCGACACGTTCGCGAGCCGCAGCCCGGCCAACCGGAACGAGGTCGTCGGCGTCTTCCCTCGCGGGACGCCGGCGACGGCGCACGACGCCGTGGGCGCGGCAAAGGTCGCGTACCCGGCGTGGCGCCGCACGAGCCGCATCCACCGGGCCGAGTGCTTCGACCGGCTCGCCCGGATCATCGACCGCGAGACCGACAACCTCGCCCGCCTGATGGCCCGCGAGTGCGGCAAGACCCTCGGCGAGTGCCGGGCCGAAGTGATCGAAGGGCTGCACATGGTGCAGTACGTGTTCGGCACCGGACGGATGCCGATCGGCCATATCGTCGCGTCCGAGATCGCGGAGAAGGACGCCTTCGTCCGCCGTAAGCCGAAAGGCGTGGTTGCGGTCATCACGCCGTGGAACTTCCCGTTCGCGGTCCCGCTCTGGATGCTCGGCCCGTCACTCGTTGAGGGCAACACGGTCGTCTTCAAGCCGTCCGAAGACACCCCGGGGGTCGGTCAGCGAATCGTCGAGGTCTTTGTCGAGGCGGGTTTCCCGGCCGGGACGGTGAACCTCGTGCACGGTGACGGGTCCATCGGGGAGGCCCTGGTCCGCAACCCGGACGTGAACGTGGTGCTGTTCACCGGCAGCTACGACGTCGGCCGGCGCATTCAGCAACTGTCCGCGGACTTTCCCGACCGGATCGTCGCAGCTGAAATGGGCAGCAAGAGCGCCGTTATCGTGTGTGAAGATTGCAAGTTGGACCTGGCGCTGAGCGCCGCGATTCTCAGCGCGTTCAAGACGAGCGGACAGCGGTGCGTGTCGGCGGGGCGAATCCTGGTCGCGGAGCGGGTCATCGACGAGTTCGCCAGGCGCTATGCGGCGACGGCCAGGCGACTGCGCATTGGGGACCCGCTCGACGCGGAGAGCTTCACCGGTCCGGTCATCAACGAAACCGCCGTGGAAAAGGTGCTAACGTACAACAAGCTCGCGAAAGACGAGGGCGCGGAGGTCCTGGTCGCGGGCGACCGGCTCGCGGACAAGGCGCACAAGGACGGCTACTACCTGTCGCCGTTCGTCTACCGGATCGAGCACGGGCCGAAGGTGCGGAGCATCCGCGAAGAAGTGTTCGGCCCCCACGTGGCCCTGATCCCGTTCAGGACGAATGAAGACGCCGTGAAAATTTACAACGACACGGACTACGGGTTGTCCTTGGCCGTCATTACGGAAAACTATAGGACGATGCGACTTTTCCGCGAGGAGTGCGAGTTCGGGATGGGGTACGTGAACCTGCCGTGCATCGGGGCGGAGGTGCACCTGCCGTTCGGGGGCGTCAAGAAGAGCGGGAACGGACACCCGAGTGCGGCGGGGCTGGTGGACACCGTGACGCACAAGGTGTCGTGGACGGTCAACCACGGGACCGAGATCAAGATGGCGCAGGGGTTGAGTGCGGACATCGAGGGACACTGAGTCAACGGAGGTGCAAGCCCGGCCACGGAAGGCCCCGGCCGTGACGTGACGGGGTCAGGCAACCGATTAACCGGGGAGTTCCAGCCATGAGCCGCGACCTGGACGAACTCACGCGGGTGGTCGGCAGGATGCCGCGGGAAATGGTGCGTGAAGTTCTGAACTTCGCCATGTTTCTGCAACGGACGCATGCCCGACGCATGCAGGACCCCACGGACTGGGAGGACGACGTCCGCGACTCCAATCTGCTGAACCGCCGGCACTTCGAGGCGATCTTGCAGACGGACGACTGAGGCCCGATGCCCGGCGTTGTCGGCACCGCGGTCTGAGAAGCCCGCCTTGAATCCCTTTTGCGTTCGGGCGACACTTCAATTGTCTGGCACCCGACCACCGCGATAGAACCCCGTTGGGGTTGGATGGATCGTTTTGACGTGACTGCTTGGCCCCGGGGGCTGCACGACCCCCTGGCTGTGAGATGCTATCCCGGCGTGCCGGGAACGAGAGGGAGGCGCCCGATGTGGCTCTTCGACAAGGAAAAAGTCCCCCACCTCCACACCGAGTTGCCGGGCCCAAATGCGCGGCGGCTGCTCGACCGCGATACCGCGTTCGTTTCGCCGTCATACACCCGCGCCTACCCGCTCGTGGTCGATCAGGGGAGCGGCGCGGTCATCCGCGACGTGGACGGGAACTTCTTCCTCGACTTCACGGCCGGCATTGCCGTCTGCACCACCGGCCACTGCCACCCGCACGTCGTCGAAGCCATCCGCGACCAGGCCGGCAAGCTCCTGCACATGTCCGGAACCGACTTCTACTACGCCCCACAGATCGAGCTGGCCGAGAAGCTAGTTGCACTTGCCCCGGGGAAGTCACCCAAGAAGGTGTTCTTCTCGAATAGCGGGGCCGAGGCGATCGAGGCGGCCCTGAAGCTGTCGCGGCACCACACGCACCGCAGTCGCGTGGTCGCGTTCTTCGGCGGGTTCCACGGGCGGACCTACGGAGCCATGTCGCTGTCCGCGTCGAAGCTGCCGCACCGCCGCGGGTTCTCCCCGCTCGTGCCGGACATTCACCACGTGCCGTTCCCGCGAAGCTGCGGCGATTGCGGGGCATTGACCGCCTGCGCTTGCGTCAAGGAGATTGAGGAGGGCCTTTTCCGCCGGACCGCCCCGCCGGACGAGGTCGCGGCCATCTTTGTCGAGCCGGTGCAGGGGGAGGGGGGGTATCACGTCGCCCCGTTCGAGTTCATGCGGGCCCTGCGCGAGCTGTGCGACCGGCACAACATCCTGCTCGTCGCCGACGAGGTGCAAAGCGGCATGGGCCGGACGGGGAAGATGTTCGCCGTCGAGTACTCCGGCATCGAGCCGGATATCATCTGCCTGGCGAAGGGGATCGCCAGCGGGCTGCCTCTGGGTGCGATCGTCGCGAAGGCCGACGTCATGGACTGGCCGCCGGGCAGCCATGCGAGCACGTTCGGCGGCAACCCGGTCGCGTGCCGGGCGGCGCTGGCGACGATTGAGCTGCTCGAACAGGAGTACATGGCCAACGCCGAGGCCCGCGGTCACCAACTCCGCGACGGGCTCCGCGACCTGACCGACAAGTTCGACTGCCTGGCCCACGTCCGCGGGCTGGGACTGATGACTGCGGTGGACGTCGTCACCGAAACCGGGGATTACGACCCGAAACGCCGCGAGGCGATCATCCAGCATTCGTTCGAGCGTGGTCTGTTGTTGCTCGGTTGTGGGGAGTCTGGGGTACGCTTCTGCCCGCCGCTTTGCGTCACGGAGGAACAAGTCAGCACTTGTTTGACGATCCTCGCGGGTGTAGTCGCGGACCTTGTCCCCGCCGAGGCCGGCACGCGTTAGCAGCTCAATCGCGGCTCGAGGCGGACGCACTGTTTGATTGCGAATGCCAGCGTCGGCGAGTTTACCGGCCAGAGCGGTCCAGTCGAGATGAGGCCGCCGACCGGTCGGAGGGTCGGCGGCCTCCGTGTGTTTCTTCCGGCGCGTCCGGATGTAACCGTCGCAGCAGCCGTAAGTTTTGACCCCTCAACAGATCGGGCTGTCCAGCGCGCCGGGGATGACCTATCCTTTCCCGAAGTAATTCGCCAAATATCGTCCCCGTCTCCAGACACACACCCGGGACTGCTGTTGTCATGTCCGCCAGCCGCGGGCCGAGTCTGGCTATTTCGCGCCCGCCGACAGCCCCCGTCGGCCGCTGGCTCCCGGACGGGTCTGTACCGACGACCGACCGCGCAGCCCTCCGCGCTGCCCTCGCCGACTTGCACCGTCCGGTGACCCTCGTTCAGACTCCGGCCGGCCCCGCCGTCGCGGTCGGAGGTTCCATGACCTGGGCCGAGGCGCATGAGGGGCTGCCGATCCTCGCCATTCTTCCGCCCATCGACCCGGCTTCCCTCGGCGATCCCTCCTTTTGTGCCGATCGCGGACTTCGCTTCCCGTACGTGACTGGAGCCATGGCCAACGGCATCGCCTCGGCCGAGTTGGTCGAGGCGGTCGCGCGGGCCGGGATGCTTGCGTTCTTCGGCTCCGCCGGGCTGTCGCTCGAACGCATCGAGGCGGCCATCGTTCGCCTCAAGCAAGGCCTGGGCGACAAGCCGTATGGGTTCAACCTGATCCACAGCCCGAACGAACAGTCGATCGAATCGGGCACCGTGGACCTGTACTTGCGCCACGGGGTCCGACTGGCCGAGGCGTCGGCGTTCCTGGACCTGACCCAACACGTCGTCCGTTATCGCTTAACTGGTATAGATCGCGATGCCACCGGTCGGGTCGTGACGCCGAACCACGTGGTCGCGAAGGTGTCACGGATTGAGGTGGCGAGCAAGTTCTTGGCCCCGGCCCCCGAGCGGATCGTCCGCGAGCTGGTCGGGCAGGGGGTGCTCACCGCCCGGCAGGCCGAGCTCGCGAGGGAAGTACCGGTCGCCCAGGACTTGACCGTTGAGGCCGACTCCGGCGGGCACACGGACAACCGGCCGGCGATCACGCTCCTGCCGACGATCCTCGCCCTCCGCGACCGGCTACAAGCCGAGCACCGCTATGCCGAGCCGCTGCGCGTCGGTCTTGGCGGCGGGATTTCGACCCCCACCTCGGTCGCGGCCGCGTTCGCGATGGGGGCGGCTTACGTGGTGACCGGGTCGGTGAACCAGGCGTGTGTCGAGTCCGGAAGCTCGGACACGGTTCGCCAGATGCTTGCCGAGGCGGGGCA
>DATFWZ010000171.1:0-6794 GCA_035258765.1 Gemmataceae bacterium | reverse complement strand
CGAATTCTTGCTCCCCCTCTCCCCTTGTGTGAGCGGGGGAGAGACTTCAAGGCCGCAGCCACTTCACGAACCACTCCAGCGCCGCCCGCCGTTGTTCGTCCGTCACCTTGTGGCCGACGCCCTCCGCCACCATGATCTTCAACTTGTCCGCCGCGCCCGCCGCCCGGTACGCCGCCTCGGCGCTGGCGAACGCCAGCCGCGCCCCCTCGATCGGGCAGTTCGGGTCCTGGTCGCCGTTGAGGATCAGGAGCGGCCGGCCGGCGAACAGGCGGACCATGCTCGGACAGTCGAAGCGGTCGAGCATCCCCGGAATCACCTTCTCCCACAGCGCCCGGGCGACCTTGGCGTTGACCGCCGGCTCGCCGAGGTCTTTGGCCGCCTGCTCGTGGGCGACCTTGATGGTGTTGGCGCGGGCCTGCCAGCGGTCGTTGTCGAGGCTCCAGCGGAAGCTCTGCACCGCGATCAGCGGGCAAGCCACCGCCACGCGCTCATCGACCGACGCGGCCAGCCACGTCTCGATCCCGCCCATCGAGACGCCCAGCATCCCGATCCGCTTCGCATCGACGTCGTCGCGCTTCTCCAGCACGTCGATCAGCCGCCACAGGTCCCAGACGGTGTCGTAGTAGAAGGGGTGCTCCATCTTCTCCGCCGGGGCCCGCCACGCGGCCGCGATCGCGGCGACGTACGCCTGCGACCCCTTCGCCCCGCCGGATCGGTCGCCGTGGTAGCGGGCGTCGATGGCCACGCCCATCATCCCGCGGGCGGCCAGGTCGTTCAGCCAGGACCGCATTCCCTCCTTGCGCCCGCCGGTGCCGTGCAGGAGAATGACGACCGGGTACCTCCCCTCTTTCGCCGGCCGCACGAGCAACACCGGGACGCGCTCGACGGTACCATCCCCCTTCTTCTCGCTTGCAAAGGTGAAGGAATGCGTGGCGACGGCCCCCGACGCGACGCCAGTACCTTCCTTCACGTCCGGCTCGACCCGCGGGCGATCGAGGAGCTGAAGGAACGCCTTCCGCGTCTCGGTCGGGGTAAGTGGCTTGGGGGCTTCCTGCGCCCGGACGAGGGCCGGGAGGAAGAGAACGACAAATAGGAAGCGGAGGGGGGTCATGTGCTCGGGTCTATGATTCGAAGGGTTTCGTTTGTCGTGTTACCGCTTATACCGCGTCCCGGTCGCCAACGCGATCGGGAATCCCCCCTACAGTATCCGAAGCAAACCCGCACCGACCACACTCGGAGAGCCCATGCGACCGACTCGGATCCTGTCCGCCCTCGTCGTTCTCGCCGCGGTCCCGACGGCCCGGGCCGACAAGGACGACCTCGTCAAGGCCGTGGACGCCAAGTCCGACGCCGCCTGGGAGATGGCCAAGAAGATCTGGGACTGGGCCGAGCCCGGGTACCAGGAGAAGCAGTCGTCGGCGCTGCTCGCGGACGCGCTGGAGAAGGCGGGCTTCAAGGTCGAGCGCGGGGTGGCGAAGATCCCGACCGCGTTCACCGCGACGTTCGGCGAGGGCAAGCCCGTGATCGGCATCCTGGGCGAGTACGACGCCCTGCCGGAGCTGTCGCAGGACGCGGTCCCGTTCCGCCAGCCGCGCGAGGGCGGGAGCGGCTACGGGCAGGCGTGCGGGCACCACCTGTTCGGCGTCGCGTCGGCCACCGCGGCCATGGCCGTCGCCGAGCAGATCAAGGCGGGCACGATCAAGGGGACGGTGCGCTTCTACGGCTGTCCCGCGGAGGAGGGCGGGGCGGCCAAGGCATTCATGGCCCGGGCCGCGTTGTTTTCCGATTGCGACGCTTGCCTTCACTGGCACCCGGGCAGTCGCAACCAGGCGGGCGATTCGTCGTGCCTGGCTCGGATCGCGGTCAAGTTCCGGTTCCACGGCAAGGCCGCCCACGCCAGCGGCTCGCCCGAGCGCGGTCGGTCGGCCCTCGACGCCCTGGTGCTGACCATGCACGCGGTCGAGCTGCTCCGCGAGCACACCCCGGACGGGACCCGCTTGCACCACACGGTCACATCCGGCGGCGGGGCAGCCAACGTCGTCCCGGAGTTCGCGGAGGGGTTCTTCTACGTCCGCCACCCGAAGTCCGAGACGGTCGCGGAGCTGTACCCGCGACTGCTGAAGTGCGCCCAGGCCGGCGCCCTGGCCACGGAGACAAAGCTCGAGGTGGTCAACCTCGGCGGAACGGTCGAATTGCTCCCGAACGACACGCTCGCGAAAGTGGCCAAGGAGAACCTGACCAAGCTCAACGACCTGAAGTATGACGCGGAGGAGACGAAGTTCGCGGTCCGGCTGCGCGAAACGTTTCCGGACAAGCCGCCGCCGGTCGACGACATTGCCCGGGTCGCCGACACGTCCGGGAAGACGCTCATGGGCTCGACGGACGTGGGCGACGTGTCGTGGCTGGTGCCGACGACCGGGTTCACGACCGCCTGCTGGGTGCCGGGGACGCCCGGGCACTCGTGGCAGGCGGTCGCGTGCGGCGGGACGACGATCGGCAGGAAGGGGATGATGCTGGCCGCGAAGGTGCTCGCGGCCAACGCCTGGGACTTGTACCAGGACCCGAAGCTGCTCGCGGACGCGAGGGCCGAATTTCAACACCGGCTGGAGGGCCGGCCATACAAGCCGCTTTTGGAGAAGGACCTGGCCGCGCCGCTCGACTACCGGCTGCCGCCGAAGCGGCGGGGGGTGGGCGAGTAGCTGAATTCTCACGAATTCATCTACAAATGCCGGGGATTTCGACACAGCATATTGCTATTTCAGCTCCTTCAACCGAATGTTCCGCCACCGGACCTCCAGGTTGCCCTCCTTCTTGCCGATCCCGTGCACTTGCAGGGCGATGAAGCCCTTCGCGTCCACGTCGTCCTTCACGTCGGCCGCCGCGACGCCGTTGAGCCACGTCTTGATCGACGCCCCCTTGCACTCGATTTTGAACGCGTTCCACTCCCCCTGCTTGAACGCCTTTCGGGCCGGCTCGTTGTCCTTCAGGTCCTTGAGCCAGCCGCGGCGGCCCTCGTCGTAGATCCCGGCGGTCCAGGCCCGGTCCGACGGGTCGATCTCGACCTGGTAGCCGAACACCCGCCCGCCCGGGCTCACCTTGATCTTCTTCCCGGCCGATTCGACATCCGAGCCCTCCTCGGCGAAATGGCTGCGCACCTGGACCCCGGAGTTCAACTTCGGGTCCACCTTGAACTCCAGCTCCAGGACGAAGTCGGCATAGTCCGCCTTGGTACACAGGAACGAGTTCGGCGTATTCGGGACCGCGGTCCCGACGATTTCACTGTCCGCGACCGCGTACTTCGCCTTCCCCCCGCGCTGGACCCAGCCCTCGAGAGTCTTGCCGTCGAAGAGCGGGACGTAGCCGTCCTTGTCGGGCTTGGGTTCGTCGGCCGGGGCGGGGAGGGCGAGGGCGAGGAGGGCGACGGACGCGAGCAGCCGGTGGGTGCGCATGGCAGGGACCCTTGGGGTGCGAATCGGTAATGGGGTCAGGATAGCGGGTGTTTGAGTGCCCACGGCTCCGACGAACGCGTCACATCGCCACAATCACCGTCTTCACCTCCGTATACTGCTGTAGCGCGTACTCCCCCATCTCCCGGCCGATTCCGCTCATCTTGAACCCGCCGAACGGGGCGGCCGCGTCGAACACGTCGTAGCAGTTCACCCACACCGTCCCCGCCCGCAGGGCGTTCGACAGCCTCAGCGCCTTCTTCACGTCCCGCGTCCACACGGCCGCGGCCAGGCCGAACGCCGTCTTGTTCGCCCGCTCGATCACGTCGTCGGCGTCCTTGAACTTGAGGATGCTCATCACCGGGCCGAAGATCTCCTCCCTGGCGATCTTCATGTCGTCCTTCACGTCCGTGAACACGGTCGGCTGGACGAAGTAGCCGCGGCTGCCAACGCGGCCGCCGCCGGTGAGCATCTTCGCCCCCTCCTTGGTCCCGGCCGCGATGTAGCCGAGCACCTTGTCCATCTGCTCCTGCGACACCTGCGGGCCCTGCTCGACGCCCGGCTCGAACGGGTCGCCGACCTTGCGCCCCTTCGCCTTGGCCACCATCTTCTGGACGAACTCGTCGTACACCTTCTCCTCCACGTACAGCCGGCTCGCGGCCACGCAGCACTGGCCCTGGTTGAAGAACAGGCCGAAGTAGGCGCCCTCGACGGCCGCGTCCAGGTCGGCGTCGGCGAAGACGACGTTTGGCGACTTCCCGCCCAGCTCCAGGCTGACCCGCTTCAGATTGCTCTGGGCGGCCGAGGTCATGACGATCTTGCCGGTCGTCGTCTCGCCGGTGAACGCGACCTTGTCCACGTCCATGTGGCCCGACAGCGCGGCCCCGGCCGTCTCGCCATACCCGGGCACGACGTTGATGACGCCGTCCGGGAACCCGACCTCCTGGGCCAGCTTCGCGACGCGCAGGGCCGTGAGCGGCGTCTGCTCGGCCGGCTTGAGGACGACGGTGTTGCCGCACGCCAGGGCCGGGCCGAACTTCCACGCCTGCATCAGGAGCGGGAAGTTCCACGGGATGATCTGGCCCACCACGCCGACCGGCTCGTGCCGGGTGTAGCAGAAGTACGACCCGTCCACGGGGATGGTCTTGCCCTGGACCTTGTCGGCCCAGCCGGCGAAGTAGCGGTAACACTTGATGGTGAGCGGCAGGTCGATGTTGAAGGAGTCGGCCAGCGGCTTGCCGTTGTCGAGGGTCTCGAGGGCGGCGAGGTCCTCCTTGTTCTTCTCGATCGCGTCGGCCAGCCTGTAGATCAGGCGCGCCCGCTCGCTGGCATCCATCTTCGCCCACGGGCCGGACTCGAACGCCTTGCGGGCGGCCTTCACGGCCAGGTCGATGTCCGCCTTGTCCCCCTCGGCCACCTGACAGATGACCTCGCCAGTGGCCGGGTTCAATGTGGCGAACGTCTTGCCGGAGTGGGAGTCGATCCACCGGCCGTTGATGACCATCTTCTGGTTGGGGACCTTCGGGGCGGGGGCGGGCTTGGCGTGTTTGCCGTTCCCGGCCGGCTTGGGCTCCGGGGCGTGCTTGGTGCGGGACTTGGTCGTGGCCATGGCAGAAGCCTCCTTGGGAGAGGAAAGAGGGTGATCAGTGTGAGATGTGGGGAACCGGCCGTCATTGTCGCGCGACGGGGGCGGGTGTCAAAGGAAAATGGGTGGTGAGGGGCGAGGCGTGAGTTGTGGCGCCTCCCATAGGACCTATAGGACTTATGCGACCTATAGGACCTATGGGGAGAGCCAACCCTACCGCCCATACCCCCCCGGCACGCGCCAGCGGTGGTCGGCAGTGCCCTTCGAGTACTTCCAATAGATCTTGGTCCGCGGTAGGGCTTTCTGCAGGCGATTCACCCCGTCGTCGCTCATGCGGTTGTCGTACAGCCAGATCACTTCGAGTCCCTTGAGCGGCTCCAATGATCGAAGTCCGGCGTTGGTGACCAGGGCGTTGCGGACGTTGAGCCGGCGGAGCTTGTTCATGTCGGAGAGTTCCTTACCCCCTTCGAGGCTGACGAGCGTACACGTCAGGCACAGCTCTTCCAGGCCGGTGAGCTTACCGATTGGTTTGAAGACGTCGTCCCCGATCGGGTAGCCGGTCAGGTCGAGGTTTTTGAGCTGCGTCAGGTCGCCCAACCCCTGGGCGGCGGGAGGCAGGGCGTGCGCCTTCGCCTTCTCCCGTTTCCGGTCGGTCCACGCGCCGTATTGAGTCCAGTCGTCGTGGTAGTAGGCGGAGAGGTCGAGGGTGCGCAGCTCGCTTAACCCGGCCAGCACCTTCCAGCCCTCGGGCGGGATCGACATGAGCCCGCCGCGGATGCGGAGCGACGTCAACTTCGTGAGATTGGCGAGCTCCGCGAAACCGGCCTTCCCGGGCGCCGCGTCGAGCCGCAGCGTTTCCAGGTTGGTCAGCTTGCCGACCTCCTTCATCGCGTCGTCGGACCGCCCACTGTTGAGCCCAAGGGACCGGAGCCGGGTCAGCGTGGCCAGCTTCGCCACTTCCGGAGTCCCCAGCTTGATCCCTTCGAGGAACAGGTGTTGGAGGGCCTTCATCCCGGCCAGCGTGTCCGCCCCCTTGCCCGTGACCTTGGTGTCCGCCAGGTCCAGCCAGGCCAGCCGCTCGAGCCCGGCCAGCTCCTTCAAGCCCGCGTCCGTGACCGCGGTCTTGTCAAGGTAGACGGACTCCAGGTTGGGCAACCGGGCGAGTTCTTTGAGCCCGGCATCGGTCACGTTGGTCTCGCCGAGGTCGATCATCTTGAGGCCCGGCAGGCGGGCCGCGGACAGGACCAGTCGGCCGAGGTCGGCATTGGTCGTCTTGGGCGGGAACCAGACCAGATCGACCGGCTGGCCGGCCGCCTTGTCGTCGCGGTGGAGCTTGCAGCCGTAGTCGGTCAGCGCCCTTTCCGCCGTGGTGACTTGTTGCGGATTTGCTTTCTTTGGCGCCTGGGCGAGCACCGGCGCGACTGCGACGAGCAAGACATAGAGGCTGATGCGAGACATTGGGCGATCTCTCGTAGAGGAACAGCTGGAGGGTGATGCTAACGCCACCGGGGAGCGTCCGCAAGCGCCGGCCGGACGATCCAATACTCACTTGAGGGTCACTCCCCCGGGACAAGACCGGAGGTATGCGAAAAAAGTTGGCAGTCTTGGCAGCCTTGGCAGCCTTACCCCTGTCCGGAGACGAAAAGAGACATCAGGAGACATCGGGTGACGCCAAAAAACGTCCCCAAATTTCCCCCCGAACATTCGCCCGAAAATCCTTGCGTTGCGCCGGAATGACGCGATACTTTTTAATGTCTTCCGGG
>DATFWZ010000170.1:0-8569 GCA_035258765.1 Gemmataceae bacterium | reverse complement strand
CCGCCGCGCGCAGCCGTTCGCGCGCCCCGCGATAGGTGACCTCGTCCAGCTGGAACGGGATGTGCGGCGACATCAGGCGGCCCTTCTCCGTCGGACGACTCATTCACCTTCCGCGGCACCCGGCGCGACCGTTTTGCCGCGGCTTCGGCTCCGGTGGAGGGGGCGCGCCTGCCTGCCAGGTCCGCTTCGGCAGCTCCGTGATCCCGGGGGGGGCGGTTACCGAACGGGCCAGGCCATCGGCGAGTCCGACGCCACCGCGGCGGGGCGAAAAGGAAGGCGTACACGCCGTCGAATGAGGTGGCGACGAATTACGGCCACCTCGGGATCGTCCCGTCGATCACGCTCCCGGACCACCTGGGCCTGGCGATGCAGGTTTCGGATCAGCGGGAGGGGGTGGGGGAGTCGAGAAGCTGAAAAAGGGGACGCAGCTATTCAAGGCAGACTGTAGTAGCCGCCATGCGGCGGGATTAGAATCAATACCCCCAGGTCGAAACCGATGCCTGAAACGCCGTTCGTCTAGACGAAACCGCACCGCGTTCCGGCACCCCCTTGCAGTCGCGGCAGTGGTCCTGACTGATCCGTCGCTGACGCTCCGGGCGTGTGGAACAGGTTGTTCCGTCACCGAGGGTTTCCGAACACCCATCCGGCCGAGGTGGCACATGACCGCAAGGTCCTCCCGTCTGCTCGGCGGGGGGCTTATTCTGTTCGTGGCGTCGGTCGGCCTGTTCTTCGCGCGTTCGCGGCCGGCCCCGGGCCCCCCGGCGGACGGAGAGACCGGCGGGCCGGCGTGGTTCGCCGACGTGACGAGCGAGGTCGGACTGGATTTCGTTCACGACGCCGGCCCGGTGGGTCACTTCTTCATGCCGCAGATTATGGGCGCGGGCGCGGCGCTGTTCGACTTCGACGGCGACGGTCGCCTCGACATCTACCTCTTGCAGAGCGGCGGCCCCGACTCGGGGTCGACCAACCGGTTGTATCGCCAGGGGCCCGACGGGCATTTCACCGACGTCAGCAAGGGTTCCGGCCTGGACATTGCGGGGTACTGCACGGGAGTGGCCGTGGGCGACGTCAACAACGACGGCCGGCCCGATGTGCTCGTCACTCAGTACGGCGGCCTGAAGCTCTTCCTCAACAACGGCGACGGCACCTTCACCGAGGTCGGCCGCGCAGCGGGCCTGGATAGCGTCTTGTGGGGCACGTCGGCCGCGTTCTTCGATTACGATCGCGACGGCTGGCTCGACCTCGTGGTGGTCAACTACGTGGCGTACGACCCCAGCGTGCCGTGTCACGACCGGCAAGGCCGGCGAGATTATTGCCACCCCCGTCAGTTCCGCGGATCGGTCACCAAGCTCTATCGCAACCTGGGTCCTCAGGGCTCGACCGGGAAAGACGGACGGCCTGGCGTCCGCTTCGAGGACGTGACCGAGAAGGCGGGCTTGAGCCGGCTGGCGGGGCCGGGGCTGGGGGTGGCCTGCGCCGACTTCAACGGCGACGGCTGGCCCGACATCTTCGTGGCCAACGACGGCCGGCCCAACCACCTCTGGATCAACCAGCGCAACGGCACCTTTCAGGAAGAAGCGGTCGATCGCGGCCTCGCCTACGACGGAATGGGTCAGGCGCCCGCGAACATGGGTGTCGCCCTGGGAGACGTGGACGGGAACGGCCTGTTCGACGTTTTCGTGACTCACCTGACCAGCGAAACCCACACCCTCTGGTGCCAGGAGCCGCGGGGAATGTTCCGGGACCGGACCGTGCGGTCGGGCCTCACGCCCCCGGGGTCGCGGGGCACCGGCTTCGGCACCGTCATGGCCGATTTCGATCACGACGGCGGGCTGGACGTGGTGGCGGTCAACGGGCGGGTCGCCCGCGGCCAGCCAGTCGCCGAGGGGACTCTGGGACCGTTCTGGAGTCAATATGCCGAGCGGAACCAGTTGTTCGCCAGCGCCGGGGCCGGCCAGTTCCGGGACATGTCCTCACGGGACCGGGCCTTGTGCGGCGTGCCCGGCGTCTATCGCGGGCTGGCCTGCGGGGACGTTGACGGCGATGGTGCCCTCGACCTGCTCGTCACCGCGCTGGCCGGCCCGGCGCGACTTTATCGCAACGTCGCGCCCGACCGGGGTCACTGGCTGCTCATCCGCGCCATCGACCCCGCTCTTCAGCGCGATGCATACGGCGCCGAGGTCACGGTCCGGGCCGGAGGGCGTCGCTGGGTGCGGTGGATCAACCCGGGTTACAGCTACCTGTGCAGCAACGACCCGAGGGCGCACTTCGGTCTGGGCCCGGTCGCTCGCGTCGACGGCATCGACGTCCTCTGGCCGGACGGGACCCGGGAGACCTTCCCGGGCTGCCCCGCGGACCAACGGCCGGAACTCGTGCTGCGAAAGGGAACGGGCCGGCCGGTGAAGGCAGTGTTAAGTGATCCGTGATCGGTCCGGATCGGTTACTGGTCGCTGATCACCGGTTCCACAGGAGGGCCGACGCCGTGGCCAGAGGGCGCCGCAAACGACTCCAGGCGAAGAGCGCTCCGGCGGCAGAGCCTCCGCAACCGATCAGCGCGCCGGTGGCAGGGGCCGCGCCAGCGAACCGGCTGCCAGAGAAGACTCGGCGGCGCCTGAGGGTCTTCGTGATCGGCGCCTTGGCGCTGGCCGTGCTGGCGCTGGGCTGGCAACTGGGGAGTTGGTTCACCGCGCCGACGCCCCCGGCGGTGTCGCTGGCCGACGCGGACCCCGCGGTGGCCAAGGCCATCGACGCGGCCCGGCGGGAGGTGTGGTGGAAGCGTCGGTCGGCCGCAGCCTGGGGGCGGTTGGGCCAGCTCTTGCGGGCCCACGGCTACATGCCGGAATCTAACCAATGCTTCGCCCAGGCCGGGCGACTCGACCCCGGCGATCCGCGCTGGCCCTACCTGCACGGCATCGGCTTGCAGTCAGACGACCCCGAGGCCGCCATCGGGCATTTGCAGCGGGCCGCGGATCTTTGCGGCGCTGCGCCCGACGCCCCGCGGTTGGCCCTGGCGGAAGTGTGCTTCCAGCTGGGGCGCCTCGACGAGTCGGATGGGCATTTCCGACAGGTCCTCGGGGGCGACGCCGGCAACGCGCGCGCCCATCTCGGCCTCGGCCGACTGGCCTGCGAGCGCCGCAACCCGCGCGACGCTCTGGGGCACCTCGAACAGTCCGCGTCCAGTCCGCTGACGCAGCAAGCGTCCCGCGTCTTGCTGGCCCAGGCATACCAGCAACTCGGGGACACGGCGGCGGCCAGCCGGGAGCGGGCGCTGGCGCTCGGCCTGCCCGGTGACCCCCCCTGGCCGGACCCGTATCAGGAAGAAGTCCTGTCCCTGATGAGCGGCAAGCAGGCCCGCCTCGCGCGGTTACAAACGTTGCACCGGCAGGGCCGGGCCGCGGAAGCGCGGGAGCTGGCCCGCCAACTGGAAAAGGATTACCCCGACATCTACTGGTTGGTCGAGGGCCGCGGGCAGATGACCCGCGGCGATCTCCTGGCCGCCGAGTCCGCTCTGCGCAAGGCCATCGAGCTGGCCCCCCACGCCGTCGAGGCCCATTTCGATCTGGGGACCGTCTTATACGAGCAGCGGAGTTTTCGCGCCGCGGCGGACTGCTTCCGGATAGTGACCGAGTTGGAGCCGGGCCACGGGCCGGCGTACCTGCGCCTGGGCCGTTGCCTGGTGAGTCTGGACGACCGGGCCGAAGCCCTGCGCGCCTTCCACGCGGCGGTTCGCTACGGCCCCCAGCAGGCCGACGCGCACCGCGAATTCGGCGAGCTGCTGGCCCGGGAAGGCCGCACAGACGAAGCGGTGACCCAGTTGCGGCAAGCGCTCCAACTGCAGCCGGGGGACGTAAAGGCCAAGGAACTCCTGGAGAAGATCTCCCGGCGGGAGCCGTAGCCCCGACGCGGGCGAATGAGCCCCGGAACAAAGTGATAATCTAATGAGTTTTTTTCTCGCACCCCCGCGCGCGCGTGGTTACACTCCGGAGACATAGAGGGACTCACATTCTTACGGTTGTTGTTACCTGCACGGGATTGCCATTCTTCTCGGAATTCTGACGGTTTCGCAATCGCCGGGATCGTCTCATGAGGCGCTCCATCCAACTTTCCTCGGCCGGTGATTGCCTGCACGGTTCAGGGCCCCGGGGGGCTGAACGCGGTGCGGCGACACGAACGCATGTGCCACGGTGGGTCTTCGCGGCCGGCCTGGCAATCCTGACGACGGGCTGCTCGGGCGGTGGCCCGGGGACCGTCCAAATCTCGCCTCGAGCCGCGGCCGAACAGGCCATGGCCGAGTACGACGCCAACAAGGACGGCGCCCTCGACGCCAAGGAACTTGAAGCCTGCCCCGGGCTCCTCAGCGGCCTGAAGCGGGCGGACCGCGACGGCGACGGCCGCCTGACCGTCGACGAGATCGCGGACCGGCTCACCTTCTTCCAACGCGAGGGGATGCAGTCAGACGTCGCCGCCGAGCTCACGCTCGACGGCCGGCCGCTCGCCGGCGCCACCGTCACCTTGGTGCCGGAGCAGTTCATGGGCGCGTCGGTCAAACCCGCCTCGACGGTCACCGACGAGATGGGGAGCGGGTACTTCACGACCGAGGGTACCGACTACGCGGCGGTGGCCTTCGGTTATTACCGCGTCCAGGTTTCGAAGATCGTTCAGGGCCGGGAAATCATCCCGGCCAAATACAGCTCGAAGACCGTCCTGGGTTACGAGGTCGCGCCGGACGTGGAGGGACGGGGTACCGCGAACACGGTCAGGCTCCGCCTGACAAGCCGCTAGCCCCGCCTCGTCATTCGCCCAGGGAAGGTTGTTGTTCTTCTCTTTCTTCAATGTCTGTTGGAGGTGCGTCGATGCGACTGCCAACTTCTTCCGTCCGGGCGGAATCCGTCCGGTACCGGGGCGGGGGCCCGCGACCCCGCGCCTTCACGCTGATCGAGCTGCTGGTGGTGATCGCGATCATCGCCATCCTGATCGGCCTCCTGCTGCCGGCGGTACAGAAGGTCCGCGAAGCCGCCGGGCGGATCAAGTGCGCCAACAACCTCCGCCAGCTCGGGCTGGCGGTCCACAACCACCACGACACCATCGGCCACTTCCCCACCGGGGGGTGGGGCTGGGACTGGGCCGGTGACCCCGACCGCGGCTTCGGTAAGGACCAGTCCGGCGGTTGGATCTTCAACACGATGCATTACACCGAGCAGAGCAACTCCTACAAGCTGGGACAGGGGATGCCGTTCGCGTCGCCCGACCGCTGGGCGCTCATCAGCCAGCGGTTTTCGACACCGCTGCCCATCTACAACTGTCCGAGCCGGCGGGGGGGTGGGCCGTATCAGAACACCGGCTGGGGGGTCCCGTTCCCGTACCGGGACACCGGGTATGGCATTTCCGGGAACGGTCTCATCACCCAGAGGATGGCCCGGTCCGATTATGCCGCCTGCTCGGGGGACCAGCGGACTCCCGAGATCGACGGCGGCCCGCCCTTCGGAACCGCCGACGACCCATATGGCCGTGCGGACGGCAGAATCCCGGATCCCTACGTTTGGTTCCCGGGAGAGCACAGTCGGACCGACTTCACGCGGGCGGACGGGCGATACGGCCCCAGCGGGGTGATGTTCCGGCGCAGCGAGTTGCGAATGTCGGACGTCGCGACGAAGGGCACCAGCAACCAGTACATGATCGGCGAGAAATTCCTGCGCACCGACAAGTACACCCCCCCGGCATGTCCCTCATGTTCCGACGGCGGGGACAACGAGAACATGTTCACCGGCCACAACAACGATGTCTGCCGGACGACGTTCCGCCTACCCGCGCGGGACCACAGGCCGGTCAGCGGCAGGTGGCAGTTCCCGGATTCGGCGACGAAGGGCAACAATGAGACGTTCCGCTTCGGCAGCGCCCACCCCACCGGTCTCAACATGATGATGTGCGACGGCTCGGTCCACTTCATCAAGTACTCGATCAACGCGGACGTGTGGCGCCAGGGTGGCAACCGCATGAGCACTGCCGTGGGGCCGTTCACCGAATGACCGGGCCGACGCAACGTTCCGCTTTGGCAGCGCCCACCCGAGCGGGCTCAATATGATCATGGCGGGCCCGGAAAGGGGTCGGGAACACTCCCGACCCCTTTTTTTGGTCAGAATCTGGTGATGGCGCTCGGCTACACGGCGGTGGCGGCCCCGATCGCGGGGGCGTGTTATTCCCGCTGGGTGGCGGCCTGGTGAGCCTGGTCTGGCAAGCCGCCCCGATGACGGTGACGTCGCTGCTGGTGATCGCGAATTCGCGGAGGGTGGGGAGGGGGTGACGAAGCTCGTAGCTGAACCCGAAGCCCGCTCTAGTCGCGGGGCGGATGGACTCCCGCCGCGATCCAGAATCGTCTCGCCGTGACGTGGACCAGCAAGTTCAGGCCCAGTGCCCGCTCAGTCGCGCGGCCGATGGGCGTGATTCCTTCGATGCGCAATCCCCCGTCCCCCCAGCGAAAATGATCGGTCCAGCGGTCTCGACGGGGATTAAAGAGGGGAACGATCTTTCGCGTCACGGGATCGCGAGCCCGAACGCGGTCCGATTTGGCTTTATTGCACCGCGAACACGCGAGCCACAGATTGGTCCGGATCGTGCGGCCGCCGCGACCGGTGGGAACCAGGTGTTCGAACTCCATCGGGACGCCGAAAGCCGCCGCACACAGGCAATAACCACAGCGGTCGCGCGCATCCCGCTCGACCTGGCGCCGGAGCGCTTTCGGTATGGGCGTCTGGCTCACTTGGCGATCAGTTCCGCGACGTCTACTCCCCGCTTGTGCAGTTCCGCCATCGCGGCCGCCCGAACGACCATCGACTTGTCATAAATGTGGAGAAGTTCGCTCTGCTCGACCCTCTCGGCAGCCGTCAGGCCCTGGTCCTGGGCCTTGCGGTTCAGATCGGCCAACCGCTTCGCCTGCCTGGCCGTCATGAGCGGCTTCATCGCCTCACGGAGCGCCCGGTCGTCCAGCGACTCGATCCGGGCGATAGCGTCGGCGATGTCCTGGGGAAGTGCCTCTTCATCCTTCGACCTGGCAGCCTTTGGGCGCGCGGGCGAACGCGCCCCATCGCGCCCGCGCTTGCCGTCGGACGCCGCCCGGTCGGCTGGGCGGGTCCTAGGCCCTTTGCCCGCGGTGGGCGGGGACTCCGGGTGCCCGCTTGGCGGCGCGGCATCCGTGGGAACGGCCGCGGACAGCAAGTCGAGGACTTCGGCCTCGACGGTGCGGTCGGCCCGCCGGGCCCGGTCTCGGATGCGGGCCAGGAGGCTGTCCGGAAGTTCGAGAGTCAGCGCCTGGGTAGCCATGGTGGGACCTCGACAACGGGGTCATTGTACCACGCGGGGGGGTTATTCCCGCTGGGTGGCGGCCTGGTGAGCCCGGTCTGGCAAGCGGCCGCGATGGCGGTGACGTCGCTCCTGGTGATCGCGAACTCGCAGAGGGTGGGGAGGGGGTAAGGCGGAGCCCGACGCGCGAAGCGAGGGCGACGCCGAAGCCGCGCTTCCTTCGGGGGCAATCCGAGTTACAATTCCCTCATGCAGATTCTCGACGCACCAATCCTCGACCGACTCCTCGACCCGCTCGGACGGCTCCTCACCCCCGAAGTCGCGCGCAAGCTGGTCGACTACCGCTTCGACGCGAAGGCCCGGGCCCACATCGACAAGCTCGCCCGCAAATGCAACGAGGGCGAGCTGATGGAAGAGGAGCGGCGCGCGTACGAGATCTACGTCCACGCCATCGACTTCATCGCCATTCTTCAGGCGAAGCTCGGGCAGGCTAGGCAGCGGAGACTCGCATTTGGCTACTCCGGCGCAAATGCTTGAAGAAGAATTGGTAAAGCGTCCGGCCAATGCTATGGTCGTGGCCGGGATTGGCGTATCACTTGCCACCTGCCGTAACGACCCGACCGCAACTTGGAAAGGCTTGCTTCTTCACGGCCTCCGGCGGTGCGCGGATGTCTGCGGCTCGGACGAGACCACCCTGAGCGCCTACCGGCAGTTAGTGGATGGACCGGCCACGCCCACCCACGCACTAATCACAGTCGGCGAGTTTATCACCAACGAGCTTAAGAAGCGACGAGCTGGCCTTTATGGAGCATGGTTGTCTGATTCGCTCGGCTCAATTCGAGCTGTGGACCTGCGCCTCGTCCGGGCTCTAGCCTCGCTTGGCGTATCGCTGGCCACAACCAACTACGACAGCATGATCGAAGCCGGGACGGGTGCCGCGCCAATCCTATGGCGAAATCAGGCGATCGCCCACAATTTTTTCTGCGACGGACACGAGGGGATTCTCCACATCCACGGCCATTTCTCGGACCCCGATTCAATCATCCTCGGCTCTGGCTCGTACAACGAAATCTGCCGTGACGAGTTCGCGATCCACGCTTTGCAGAGCCAATTATTCCGCGGCACCATCGTCTTCGTGGGCTGTGGGGCCGGCCTCGCCGATCCGAATCTCGGGAGCCTGCTTGAGTGGTCCAGGACCGTCCTGGCGAATTCACACAGGTCCCATTTCATCCTGGTCCGCACCGGCGACATCCAATTCTGGCACGACCAGTTA
>DATFWZ010000169.1:0-16650 GCA_035258765.1 Gemmataceae bacterium | reverse complement strand
GTAGGCTACTGTGACCGTTTTCCCCATCAGCACCGCGCCCGCCTGGCGAAGCTTCGCGACGGCCGGGCAATCCTGCCGCGCGTAGCTGGCCGCCCACCGCCTCGACCCTGCGGCCGTCGGCCAGTCGAAGACGTCGAACAGATCCTTGATGCCGATCGGGATGCCGTGCAGAGGCCCCCGATCGGTGCGTTTCTTGAGTTCCTCGGTCAAGCGAACCGCCTGGTCGCGGGCCCCCTCCCTATCGACGAACACCCAGGCGCGGACGCGCTCTTCGAGTCGGTCGACGCGGGTCAGGCACTGCTCGAGAAGATCGACGGGAGTGATCCGCCCCTCGCGGATCGCCCGGGCGGCCTCGTGAATGGTGTGCATGGTGACGCTAGCTTAGCGCGCAGCGCGGGGCCCCGTCCGCTAAACTGTCCAGAGCCCTGAGTCCTCGGTCAATTGTCTTCCATGACCAAGATTGCCATCCTCGGTGGGTCCGGGTACACGGCCCTCGAGCAGATCAAGCTCCTCCTGCGGCACCCCGAGGCGCGGATCGAGGCGGTCACGTCACGCCAGGAGGGGACGCCGACGGTCGCGGAGTTGCACCCGTCGCTCTTCGGCCGGATCGACCTGAGGTGCGAGCCGTTCGACCCGGACGCGCTGAAGAAGCGCGGCGTGCAGTGCGCCTTCGGGTGCCTGCCGCACGGCGTCAGCGCCGAGTGCGTCAAGCCGCTCTTACAGCGCGGGATTCGGGTGGTGGACCTGAGCGCCGACTACCGGCTCCGCGACCCGTCCGTGTACGCCGCGTGGTACGGGCAGCCGCACCGCGACCCGGCAAACCTGACGAAAGCCGTGTACGGCCTGCCGGAGATTTACGGCGGGAAAATCGACCGCGCCGACCTGGTCGCGAATCCCGGTTGCTACCCACAAACGGCCATCCTCGGCCTGGCCCCGCTCCTCGCCATGAAGCTCGTCGAACCGACGGGGATCATCGTCAATAGCTGTAGCGGCGTGTCGGGTGCCGGGCGGACGCCCAAGCTGGCGTTCCACTTCCCCGAGTGCAATGAGAGCGTCTCGGCGTACAACGTCGGCAAGCACCGGCACACGCCGGAAATCGAACAGGCCCTGTCGGACGTGGCCGGCGAGCCCGTCGAGGTCATATTCACCCCCCACCTGGTCCCCATGGATCGGGGCATCTTCAGCACCATCTACGCCAACCCGACCGGCCCGGTTGTGGAGAGTGAATTGACCGAGCTCTACCGGACCTACTACGCGAAAGCCCCGTTCGTCCGCGTCCGCGACACGTTACCGGCCACAAAGGACACGGCGCACACCAACTTCCTGGACGTGTGTACCCGGGTGGTCCGCGGAAAGGTGCTAGTATTGGCGTGCGAGGACAACCTGGTCCGCGGGGCGAGCGGGGTGGCGGTGCAAAACTTCAACCGCATGTTCGGGTACGACGAGCGGGCGGGGCTGTTGTAAGATGGGGGTGCCTGTGGAGGGTGAGCTATGAGCACGAGGACGGCCACGGGACCCGGATCGCGGCCGCGCATTCCGCCGCTGGAGAACGGCGACCGCCTGACTCGCGACGAGTTCGAGCGCCGGTACCGAGCCATGCCGGAAGACGTGAAAGCCGAACTCGTCGAAGGAGTCGTCTACATGGCTTCGCCCACCCGATTCGAGAGTCACGGCCACGCGGATTGGCGCGTTGTGGGGTGGCTCGCGACTTATCAGGCCGCCACACCCGGGACCGACGGCTCAATCAACTCGACGGTCCGCCTCACCGAAGACTCCGAACCGCAACCGGACAGCCTCCTGTGCATTCGCCCGGAATTTGGCGGTCAAGTTCGGTTCAGTGAAGATGATTACATCGAGCGGGCCCCGGAATTAGTGGTGGAAGTGGCGGCGAGCAGTGCCAGCCTCGACCTCGGTCCGAAGCGCCGGGCCTACGCCGCGGCCGGCGTCCGCGAGTACATTGTCTGGCGGACCCTGGACGACGCCATCGATTGGTTCACCCTCCGCGACGGCGCGTTCGTCCCGCTGAACCCGGGCGCCGACGGGCTCATCAAGAGCGAGATGTTCCCGGGATTGTGGCTTGATGTCGCGGCGGCCCTCCGCCGGGACACGGCCGGGATTTTGACCGCGCTTCAGCGGGGACTCCGTTCGCCCGAGCACGCCCGGTTTGTTGCCGATCTGCAGTCTCGCCGGACCTCGTAAACGATCCATGTCCGACCGCGACGCCCGGATCCGGGCCATCCTCGAAGCACCGGCCGACGACGCGCCGCGCCTCGCCTTCGCCGAGTGGTGCGAGGAGAGCGGCCTGCTCAAGTGGGCCAAGATGATCCGCCACCAGGTCAAATTTCCCGCGCCGGTCACGGCGCCGCCGCCCATCGGCTTGACCGTCAAGTTCAGTGACGGGGTGCTGGCCGGGCGGTGTGTTCTCGGCGAGGAGCTCGTCCCGCTCGGCGTCACGTGCATTACGTTGCGGCGCGGGTTCATCGAGGGGATCGAGGCCCCGTGCGAGACGCTCCTCAAGCACGCGGAGACGATCTTCGGCGTCCACCCGGTCACGGCCGTGAAGCTCTGGGATCGTGCCCCGCAACGTGTCATCGAGGCTGGCGTCGAGGTCAGCGCCTGGTGCGGCGGTGGCGACTGGGAGAGCCCCGGGGGGCACTTGCCGCCCGGGCTGTTCGAGTTCCTTCCCCGGCAGGTGGAAGCGGACTTCGGCCGCCGGCGCGGGCGGCGGCATTACGCCAGCGACGAGGAAGCCCTCTCCGCCTTGTCGGCCGCGACCGTCGCCTTCGGCCGCGCCAAGGCTAACCTGCCCTGGTTCCCGAGATGACCGGCCGATTCGGCCGCCCGGGGACGGGCCGTCCCTATCCTATCCGTCTCGCCCGCCGACCCCGGAGCCGACCATGACGCGCCTCCCGGCCGCTGTGCTATTGTTGATCGCGGGGACCGCCGTCGCGGACGACGCGGCCGCCAAGAAGATGCTCAAGGACCTCGAGGGCTCCTACACCCCGGCCGTCATGACGAGTGCGGGCAACGCCATCGACGAAGCGCTCCTCAAGGACACGTCGTTCACGATCAAGGGCGACACCTTCACCTTCCGGTACAAGATGAAGAACAAGACGGAAGAGAAGCAGGCCGTCATCGTACTTGACCCGAGTCAGAAGCCGGCGGCCATCGACCTGACTCCCAAGGACGGCCCGGACGCGTCGAGGCCGATGCTCGGAATCGTCAAGATTGAAAAGGACGCGGTCACCCTCTGCTGGTCCGACCGGCGCGACAAGCCCGAGCGGCCCAAGGACTTCAGCTCCACGAAGGAGAACGGGTACTTCCTGATCGTGATGAAGAAGGCCCGGGACTGACGCCGGTCGCGGCCCCGGGTTGGCCTTCGCGCCACCCCGCCGGGTGCGGTAGTCTCATTCCCACCGAAATCCGAGGGCCCGACATGGGGCGCTTGTTCGACCAGATCCAGGAAGTACTCGGCAAGATCCTCCTCCTGGACATGCCGGGTCTGATCGAGGTCTTGAAGCAGCCGGAGATCATGACGGCTGCGTTCATCACCCTGACGCTGGTGGTGTTCGCGGAGACCGGCCTATTGGTCGGGTTCTTCCTCCCGGGTGACTCCCTATTGGTCACGGTCGGTATCGTCGCGTGGGGGGCCGGGTGGCCGATCCATTGGTTGATCGCGCTACTGACCGCCGCGGCCATCGTCGGCAACAGCACCGGCTACTGGATCGGGGCGTTCGGCGGCCCGCGGCTGTTCACCAAGAGGAAGTCGTTCTTCTTCCGCCAGGACTATCTGGTCGCCGCCCACAACTTCTACGAGCGGCACGGGGTCAAGACGATCATCCTGGCCCAGTTCGTGCCCATCATCCGGACGTTCGCCCCGGTCGTGGCCGGGATCGGGCGGATGAGATATCGCCGGTTCCTGACGTTCAGCGTCATCGGCGCCATCGCCTGGGTGCCGAGCATGTTGCTTCTCGGGTACGCGCTCACGCCGTTCCTGGACCAGCCGCTCAAGCGGGTGTTCGGCGACGACTTCGAGACGGCGCGGCACATCGAAAAGGTGATCATCCTGGTCGTACTCGTGTCCGTCGGCCCGGCCCTTTACGCGGGGGCGCGGAAATGGCTCGCCAAGCGGCGCGCGGCCCGGGTCGGCATCCCCGAAGAGGTGAACAGCGCTGCGTGAACCCGGATCGATACGATAGCGCCACGCGCCCGCGCACCCGGCCACACTTCTCCGCATGGGGGGTCCCATGCAACGCAACGCGGCTCTGACCTACGGGCTCATCGCGGTAGCCGTCCTCGGCCTGTTGGGCTTCATGGCCTGGGCCGCCCGCCGCGGCCGGCCGCGGCCGGGGGACGGCGCGCACACGCTCCGTTTTCGTCACAACGCCGTCTTCCGCCTGCTCGCCTACCTCGCCACCTTCGGCATCCCAATCGGGCTCACGGCACTCGTCATTGCCATCCCGCCGCGCGGGGAGGAGGTCGGTTACGTCGTCGCGGCCTACGCCTTGTTCGCGGCGCTTTCCCTCCCGCTCTTCTGGGAGGCGAGCCGGTATTGCATACTCGTCTCGCCGGGGGGGCTCGCGTGCCGGTCGCCGTGGCGGGGGTGGCGGTCCATCGCCTGGGACGACGTGCGCGACGTGAGCTTCAGCAATCTCAACGGATGGTTCGTCTTCCGCGACCGGGCCGGGGAGAAGATTCGCGTTCACCTGTTCGTGTCCGGGGTCAACGAGCTGCTGAAGCTGGTCGAGCTGCGGGTGCCGCCGGATCGCATGGCGGCCGCGAAGCCGGGTTACGACCGGGTGGGCCGGCCGTTCCCGCGACTCCGCGACGACCCCGTCCTCGAGCCGCGTCACCCGCGGCGCCGGGACGAGTGGTGAGTGCTGGCGCTTCGGGCTCCCCGATCGCCAAGAGCGCCGTCACTCCAGGTTCATTTCCTTCAACACCCCCTCGAACCGGCCCCAGGGAACTTGCTTCAACGGGATCGGGGCCGTCCGCCGGTCGAGGGCCAGGTCGAGCACGTACATCGTCTCCTCATGGGTGGTCCGCTGACCGGCCGCCCGCAAGTTGGCGATCCGCTCCTGCTCGGCCTTGAAGCGCCGGGCCATCTCCATCAGCGTCAGCACCCGCGCCCCGTCCGACCCGTGCTCGACCCGGACGGCCCGGCAATCCGGCCAGTTCTCGAACAGCGCCAGGTCGCTGCGGGCGATGAGCAGGATCGTGATCGGCTGGTGCTGGGCCAGCTCCGCCGGCTCGGAGCACGGGGCCATCACGTACAGGTCGTGGTCGAACGCGCCATTCGCGACCCGGTCGGACACGAAGTTGGTGAGCGTCTCCAACAGGTACGACCCTTCCGCACCCTCCATCGAGATCAGCGTCTTGCTGGGAGTCACGTCAAAGGCCCGGCGCAACAGCACGGCTTCCAGGTGGCCGTTCGGGACGACCCGGCACAGCTCCGACTGGCCGAGCGACCGGATGCGCAGTGCGGTCGGCACCCGGCGCGTGTCGCGACCGTCGGCGGCCGGCACTTCGGCCGACTCGACCACGTGCAGGTTGATCACGACGGTGTCGCGGGCGTCGCCGCGAAGGACGTTCCGGCGCTCGCGCATCCGCCGCCAGCGGCTAATGAACCAGGTGAGCATGCCGCCGAGCATCATGCCCAGGACGACGCCCATTCCCCGGCCGCCCAGTTCATGCCAGATGTTCGCGAACATTTGCGCAACTGCCTTTCCGGGGCCGGCTCGCTAGGGCCAGTGGCCCCGCAGCGGTTATTCGTTTATCGCGCCGAGGAGTTTGAAATCGCCTGGCTGATCGGGAATGAATTGACAATTCAATTGCGAAATGCACAGGTCGCTATCTCTTCCCGGGCTTCGGCGCGGTTTCGCGAGTCAGAACGAGCAGCACGACTTTCCGGTCCGGATGTGTCTCGAACTTCGTTGGCCGTTCCTGCTCGGGGTTGTCGGCGGTACAGAGAGTGAGCCGGTCCTCATCGAGGCGGTAGATGCCGCGCATCGGTCGGGTCTCACTTTGCGGCGTCAGGTCGAAACGCTTCGGGTCCGCAGACGAATCCAGCGAATAGGTCCCGACGACCGGCTTGTCCTTGCCCTTAATCGTTATCGTCACCGTCCCGTCCCGCAGGTCATACGTGCTGCCGACGAGGTCGCTTCGCTTCTCCCCGCGCATCTCGGCGGAGGTGACCGTCCAAGTGCCTTGAATGGCCTTCGCGTCGCCGCCCTTCGGGTCGGCCTTCGGCGCGTCGGCGGCAACTAGGGCGAGGGCGCCGAATAGTACCGCGATTCGTCGGAACATGACGAAAAACCTCGATGCGAGACCGAACGGCCGCGGTTGCGCGTTGGCGCCACGCGATCACGCCGGCTGCGGGCGCGACCGGAGCAGGTGCAACCCGAGGGCCACGTAGACGCACCCGGAGGCCCGCTGCAGCCAGACCATGAGGCCCGCGTTGCGACGCACCGCCTGCGTCGCCCCCGCGGCGCTCATCGCCACGCCCAGGCACCAGAGCGTCCCGCCGAAGACGAACACGCCGCCGAGGAACAGGAATGGAATTGGTCCGAGGCCCGACTGCGGGTCGACGAACTGCGGCAGGAACGCGAGGAAGAAGACCGCGACCTTGGGGTTGAGGACGTTGCACACGAACCCCTGGCGGTACACCTGCCAGTTGCTCATCGGCTTCATGTCGGGTGCGCCGGCCGGCCGGGCCCGGGTGTGCAACGCTTGAATGCCGAGGTAGATCAGGTACCCGGCGCCGGCCAATTTCACGACCGCGAACGCCCAGGCCGATGCGGCCAGCAGCGCCGAGAGTCCCACCGCGGCGGCCAAGGTATGGACGACGATTCCCGAGCTGATGCCGAGGACGGACAGGGCGCCCGCCCGGCGGCCCTGGGCGACGCTCCGGGCGAGGATGTACATCGTGTCCGGCCCGGGTGTGATCCAGAGCAGGAAACTCGCCAGCAGAAAGGCCCAGAAGTCGTGCGTACCCAGCATGTACGTCCTCCGATCGAGTCTGCACGCGTCACTTTGCCTTGAGCGACCCGGCCAGGTGGACCATCCACTCCTCGACGTAGCTGGCAAACTTTTCCTTGACCTTCGCCTCGACCGCGACCGTCTTGCCGCCAACCGTGATGGCCGAAATCACCCAAATCCACCGTCCATCCGGCGTCATGTCCGATGGGTCCTTGAACAGGAACCGCCCAATCGCCGGGCCGCCGGTCGGAAGTGGCGTCCCGGAGGGGGACTTGGCCAGGGGCTCGAGGTTCACCTCCGGCGGGGTGCTGGTGTAGTCCTTCTTGATCCGGGCGACGACGTGAGCCCGGGCGGCCTCGAGCGGGTCGCCGCCTCCCGGCAGCTCGACGACCAGGGCCGTCGTTTCAGCTGGGTGGCGCTTGCTGTCGTCCCGCTCTTTGATCTGATACACGGCCTGGAGCACCATGGTCGCAGCCGGGTCGAAGCTCTTGACGTCGTCCACGACGAACCGGCGCTTCTCCCCCGGCTTCCACTCATCCTCGGGTTTGCCCAGCAACCAAACGCCGTCGGCATCCTCAATTTGGTAACCGTCCCCCTCAAAAGTCTCGACGGTAGCCCGTTTCGGGGCCCAGTTCTCGCGGAACCCGGCCGGCTTGACCTTCTCCCGGAGCCCGGTGAGCTCCTCGCGAAGCGCTGCCCAGTCGGCTTCTGAGGCCCAGGCGATGAACACGTACACGATGCCCTTGTACGTCATCGCGTACCCCTCACCCCGGACCTGCCCGTCTCCCAGGTCGCCCGAGAATTGGATACCGACGGTGTCGCGGCCGGACCAGCGCTCGCCTTCGATCGGCACCGCGGCCAGGCCGGAGACCGCCCTCCTCAGTCGGACTCGCAACAGTTCTTCCACCTCTGCCGGCCGGGGTTCGCGGTCCGTGAAGTCCTGGGCCGCGAGCGCCACCCACCCGTCCGGGTTCGACCGCTTCCGGACGACAACGTTAGCCTGGAGCTTGTCGGAGTGTGTCGCGTCCCCGGTCCACCCGGGCGGGAAGGCCTCGACTTTCAGGTTGAATCGCTCGTCGGCGGCGTCCCGCGACGGGTCGCTCGGGGTCCGGCCGCGAACGGTGAGCATGGCGAGGAGTCCAATCAGAACGACGGTGAACCCGACCACCAACGCCAGCGTCATGAGGACTCCGCCCCCCTTGGGCAGGTCGCGCAGTTGGACGACTCGCGCGCCGGACGGCCGCGGCTCGTCCGTTGGGGCCGGCGCCGGCCCGGTCGCGGCGGGGACGGTACGTTGCGCCCGGTACGGGAAGCGAGTCCGGCAGAGTGGGCAGGTCACCATGGCCGCGGGCGGCAGAACCTCCGCGTCGAACTGGTAGTTGCACTGGGTATTTGGACAGGGGAAAAGCGTCGGCATGGGGGTCTCGGTCGGTGCGGCACGTCGGGAGGAATTGTAGACCGCGAACGCGGGATTGGGAAATGCACGCGCGCTCGCCACATGACTCGCGGGTCGGCTTTACTAAGAGACTTGGGCGGAGAAAGGCATCGGATGCAAATTCACAAGTACCCGCGGACGCACCACCTCGAGGGCTCTCGTCTCCAACCGGGCGACCAGGACCACGACGCCACACCGTGGTCGGAGTTGTTTGGCGGATACGTGGTTGTCGAGGAGAAGATGGACGGTGCCAACAGCGGCATGAGCTTCGATCCAGCGGGCAAACTCTACCTTCAGAGTCGCGGACATTTCCTGGTCGGAGGCGGGCGCGAGAAGCACTTCAATCGATTCAAGCAGTGGGCCAGCGGTCTCGCCGCCGACCTTTGGCCGCGCCTGGGCCACCGCTTCGTCGTGTACGGCGAGTGGCTGTACGCCAAGCACACGATCTTCTACGACCGGCTGCCGCATTACTTCCTCGAGTTCGACGTGCTCGACACGGAGACGGGGGTGTTCATGTCCACCGTCCGCCGCCGGGAACTGCTCGCGGGGCTTCCGATCGCGTCGGTACCGGTGCTCTGGGAGGGCATCCTGACCGATCCGGACAAATTGATTTCGCTTGTCGGCCCGTCGCGGTTCAAGTCGCCAGACTGGCGCGACCGACTCGAGGAGCAAGCCCTCGCCCGAGACCTGGACCCGGACCGGGTGCGCCGCGAGACCGACCCGACCGACTTCATGGAGGGCCTCTACGTGAAGGTCGAGGAAGAAGGACTCGTGAAGGCGCGATACAAATACGTCAGGGCCGATTTCTTGTCGGCCGCCTTGGATTCGGGCACGCACTGGCTGCGACGCCCGATCCTCCCGAATCGGTTGTCGGGTGAATAGCCGTCGGTTGCGGGCCAACGGGATCGGAAGCTGGAGAGAACTGAGTGTCCCTGCCGTGCCCGCAACCCCCGGACTGGTCGATCGACTGGGCGTCCCTCGACCCGCTGCCGTGGGTGCAGGACCTGAAGGGCTGCCCGCAGAATCCGGACCGGCACGCGGAGGGGGACGTTTGGACCCACGTCCACCTGGTCGCGGAGGCGATGGTGGCCTTGCCCGCGTGGCGTGAGCTGCCGGAGACCGACCGCCGCATCCTCTTCCTGGCAGCGCTTCTGCACGACGTGGCCAAGCCCGCGTGCACCCGCATCGAGCTTGGCGGCCGCATCTCCTCCCGCGGGCACTCCTGGCGCGGGGCGGTCCGGGCCCGCTCCATCCTCTGGCGGCTCGGTGTCCCGTTCGCGGAGCGGGAGGCCGTCTGCGCCATCGTCCGGCACCACCTCGTTCCATTCTTCCTCGTGGACAGCGAGAACCCGACCCGGCTGGCGATCGAGGTCAGCCAGACGGCCCGGTGCGACCTGCTGGCGCTCATGGCCGAGGCCGACGTCCGCGGCCGCGTCTGCCCGGACCCGCAGAAATTGTTCGACCAGGTCGCCCTGTTTCGGCAACACGTCGAAGAAGTGGGGTGCCTCGACCGCCCTTTTGAGTTCCCGTCCGACCACGGCCGGTTCCTGTTCTTTCGCGACCCGGCCCGCACCTGGGACGCCCCGGCCCACGAGGAGTTCCGGTGCGAGGCCGTGCTCTTGAGCGGGCTGCCAGGCGCGGGGAAGGACCACTGGATCGAAAAGAACCTCCAGGGATGGCCCGCGGTGAGCCTCGACACAATCCGGCAGGAACTCGGCGTGCCGCCGTCTGACCCGCAGGGAGAGGTCCTGACCCGGGCACGCGAGGCGGCCCGGGAGCACCTGCGAAACGGCCTGAATTTCGTCTGGAACGCCACGAACCTGAGCCGGAACATTCGGGCCGAGTGCTTGAAGTTGTTCCACGGCTACGACGCCCGGGTGCGCGTGGCCTACGTCGAGGCCCCGCCGGACCGGCTGTTCGCCCAGAACCGACAGCGGCGGCGGAAGGTGCCGGAGAAGGTAATCGAGCGGCTCCTCGACCGCTGGGAGGTCCCGGACCGGACCGAGGCACATCGCGTGGACTACGTCATCCAATAGAGATTTCGTCTCACGCTGTCGCCGCGTCGTAACGGCCTTGCCCCGCGGCGCCGCGTCGGGATACGATGCACCACGCCCCTTTGACTCCGGAGGCTGTCCGTGCCTCGGTCGTTCCACCTCGCCGCGCTCCTGGTGCCCGCCTTCACAGCCGTCGTCCTGGCCTTGCCCACGCCGCGCGCCAAGGCCCCGACGCCGGCCGCGATCAAGAAGGCCATCGAGGAGCTGGCTAGCCCGCGGTTTGCCGTCCGCGAGCGCGCGTCCAAGGTGCTTTGGGAGGCCGGGTCTGCCGCCGAGCCGGCGCTGCGCGAGGCGGCGAAGAGCGCCGACGAGGAAACCGCCAACCGGGCCAAGGCCATTCTCGAGAAGTTCGACTGGGGCGTATATCCGGACACCCCGGCCGACATGGTCAAGCTGATCCAGAAATTCCAGGGCGGCGACCCGGCCATCCGGCTGGAGGTGGTCGGCGAGCTGATCCGGATGAAGCCGCCCAAGTTCGTCAATCTGCGCAAGCTCATCGCGCACGAGCAGAACGACTACGCCCGCCGGGATATGTACGCCAGCATGGCCGGCCACGCCCGCGCCGCCATCTCGGGGTTGATCGTCGCCAACCAGCTCGACGAGGCCGGCGAACTCCTGGAAATCTGCGTGTTCCCGGACCAGCCCGCGTCAATGACCGACTACGCCGCGTTCCATCACTTACGGAACACGATCCCGGATGCGATTCGCCGGATGCAGGCCGCGCGAAAGAACGCCACCGGCGACGAGGCCCGCCGGGCGGCCGCGTGCCTGGTGTACCTGTACCGCGTTCAAAAAGACTGGCCCGCCGCCCGGAAGGCCGCGGCCGACGCCGGTGACCGCAGGCTCCTCCACGACGTGGCCTGGGAGTCGAACGACTGGAAGACCCTGTCCGAAGGCCCGGCGGACCCGGACAACCCGGACGATCGCGGCGAGCGGGCCGCCTACCACCGACTCGCCGGCAACCGGGCGAAGTACGACGAGACGATCGCCGAGCTGCGCAAGGAGCTGACCGGCGTCGAGGGGGACGACAGTGCCGCGTACCAGCTCGCCTACGCCCTTCTGCTCAACGGGCAGGGGCCGGACGCGATCGCCATCCTCAAGGACCGCGGCAAGCGCGGGGCGGAGTTGGCGTTCGAGTTGCTGTGTGCCCAGCTCAAGTTCCGCGAGGCGTTCGCGTTCGCCGACAAGGTCGCCAAGGAACTGGAAAAGGAGGACGACCCGCAGCCGGAATTCGCCCGCCTCCAACTCGCGATCCGCCGGGGCAAGATGCTCGCCGTCCTGGGGGAGAAGGACGCGGCGACCCAGATCTTCCGCGGGCTCACGGACAAGATCATCTCCCCCAAGGAGGACGCGAGCCTTTTCGGAATGCCGGTCGAGCTGGTGAAGGCCGTCGGCCGGTCCGGGATGCGCGAGCTGGCCGCGGAGTGCGCCGCCCGGGCCCTGGCGCTCGCCGACAAGAACGGCCGGGCGGACGAGGCTCTGGACCTCCTGGAGCCGATCTTCGACGACCAGCGGTACGTTGTGCTGAGCTGGTGGGCGGCGCTGCGCAAAGATAAGCCGGACGAGGAACCGGCGGCGACGATGAATCGAGTCCTGGCGTTTGCCAGCGGCCAGGCGGATCGCAAGGAGGTGGACCGGCTGGCCACCCTTCTGGTGTCCTTCAAGGCGGCGCCGCGGACGTCGGACGGAACCAGCAGCACCCTGTTGATCACCTTCCCCTGGGCGGGCAACTTCGCAATCGCCGAAGCGTACCGAACAGCGGGCGTGCCGGACAAGGCCGAGGAGTTCTACAAGAAGGCGCTCGCGGAAAAGCCCAAGCCCACCCGAGTCGAGGACTTGCTCGACCTGACCGACCCCGACGGCCCGACCGGCTCCATCCCCAGCTACGACCAGTTGCTCCAGTACGGCGAGTTCCTGCTCGACCGAAAGCGGTACACGGACGCGGCCGGGGTGTTCAAGCGGGCGTGGGAATTGGCCCCGGTGATGCCGCTACCGCTGTTCCTTTGGGGCCACGCGCTGGCCCAGGCCGGGGACGCCAAGGAGGGGACACGGCTTATGGGCCTGGCCCACTGGATCCCCCTCGGGAACGAGGCCCTGCGGACCAAGTTCAGCGAGGAACTGACCAAGCGCGGATTCCCGGAGGACTCGCGGAAGGAGATGGAAATCGTTCTCCAGGCCGGCTGGTTTCGGTCTTACTACGTCGGCAATGTCCACCTGCGCATGGGCCGACTGCTGGCCCGGCAGAAGGATTTCGCGACCGCCGCCCGGTACTACGAGAAGGACGTCATCAGCCTCTTCCGCACCAGCGCCCACTTCGTGGACGCGAAGGGCTACCTGACGGTCCCGGAGCTGGCCCGGACGTACCGGGCCAAGGCCCTGCTCGCCGCGGGCAAGACCGACGAGGCACTCGCGGAGGCGCGCACCGGGCTGTCGATCCTGCCGGGGAACGTGGAGCTGGCGATCGGCTTCGTGCCGGACCTGGACCGGTCCGGCCGGAAGAAGGAGGCGGACGAAATCTACTCCCAGGTCAAGTCGGCCCTGCTGGCGCCGATCCAGGAGTACGGGTCCAGCGCCGAGCTCCGCAACAGCGTCGCGTGGACGCAGGTAAACTGCAACCGCGACCTGGACGAGGCGCAAAAACACGCGGAGAAGGCGGTCGAGCTGGCCCCGAAGGCGGCCGGGTACATCGACACGCTGGCGGAGATCCATTTCCGCAAGAAGGACCGACAGAAGGCGCTCGAGCTGATGAAGCAATGCGCCAAGCTGGAGCCGACCAACCCGTACTTCCGCAAGCAACTCGAGCGCTTCGAGAAGAGGCCCTTCGACAGCCCGCTCCCGGACGAGGAGACGGGCGACGACTAATGTTCCGTCACAGCTCAGTCGGTGGTGCCAGACTCGACGGTGCAGAGCGATCCAAGGGCCGGAGTGTCTGATCCTTTTCGGCGACTGTCCAGTCATGGACCCCCGGAAAGTGTCCGGAATTCCTCAGGCCGCCACGTGGTGCGCACGTGTGGCGGCCCGTGGCGGCCTGCAGGATGTGGCTGCCGGGTAAGCGCTTAATGTCATTTGTCCAGGCACCGGAATGTCGTGATTGGCGGCCTGAGATATGACCGCCCGGCGCCGGGGCGAACTTTCGGGCCCGACCGGAAGCCGGCAACTTGAACCCCGAACGCCCGCCGATTCGCCGGCGTCCAGGGTTGGAGATGATCCGTATGGACGGGGATTTGCGAGCCGTTACCCCCGGTCGCCGATCATGTCGGCCGGGACGTGGAACCGGAACTTCCCCTTGCGGGTGACCGGCAGTCTGAAGTCCACGTCCATTGGTCGGACGTTGATCGGGGGGTCGAACTGGAACGTGCATGACTGCGTCCGCCCGACCGACAGCACTTGCCGGTTGCGAATGTAGCCGCCGCCCTTGTACTCGTTGTACGGGCAGCCCTGGAGGTCGCGGGCCTTCGCCAACGGGAACAAGTCCGGGTCCCAAATTAGTTCCACCGATCGGCCGAGCTCCATCGGCTCGTAACTTACGTTGATCAGGAACCGCACTGCCGTGCGAAGCTTGACCGGCCCAAAGTCACGGTCCCAGGCGATCCACGCCTTGGTGATCCGCGCCTGAATCCCGTCCACCGTCTGCGACTCGTACTTGGCATTCGCCCGCGTCGGGTCGACTTCCCCTCGCTTCACCGTCGGGGCCGCCGAAGTAGTGGTGCTCTCCTCGTGGGGCGGCTCCGAGGGGGCGTCCGGGTCCCAGCGGCCCAACCCGCCGTCGTTGAATGGCTTGTCGGACGCCCAGCTATGGCGCAGCCCAAACCTCGCGGCCGCGAACGCCGCCCCCGCAATGATGATGCCCAATATGAGTTTTGGCAGAAAGTGTTGTCCCATGTCCGCTCTCCCATTTCCAAACTCTAGATCACATTTGAACCGACGGTGGAATCAGTAATCTGGACAATTCGGAAATGGCCCGACTGACGCGGACGACCACGAGTGGCGATCATCCGACACCGACCGAGGCCCTTGCTGCGCAACGTCCGAAGTCCAATGACCGGCGAACGCCACGGGAACGCGGCACCGCGGGGATCGTCCACAGCGCCCGACGCGGCCTCGACCCCGCACGTCGCTGACCTCAAGACCAATCTCTCGGCCTCAACGATCGCTCACTGCCGCATAAATCCGAATCTGAAGTGCTTGTCAGCTAACGACTAGTCTCGGGCGGAGCATGCGGGACACGGCTGTCCGAGAGCAGGCGCGGTTGGTTACCGTCCGGCCGAAACCCACCGACTTTGGCGACAGCCGAATTCCGCCACGGTTCCGGCGCGACGCGCATTGATGGACTGCAAACAGACTGACCGGGAATCTCTCCTACTAACGACAGCTGGAGACGGTTTGCATCCGGCGGACGACTTCGGCGACCCGGTTCGCGACGGCCGCCCGGTCGGCGAACTCGCGGCCGTCGTGATAGAGCCACCGCACCCAGTGGACGGCCGCCACGATCGTCCCGGTCCAATCGAGCAGCGGCACCAGTTCCGGGTGCGGTATCGGCCGCACCGACGCATAAACGCGGAGCCCCACATCCATGCGTTTGCGATCGCCGGGCACCAGGCTGCCGAGCAGCCGGGCGAGGTCCACGGCCACGTGATCGACCTTGGCGGCCGCGTAGTCGATGACCCCCGTCACCCGCTCACCGTTGAACAGGACGTGGTCGTGCCAGACATCACACAGACACGGCTGAGTCGGCACTGGCTGCCGGAGCCAGTGCATGAGCGGCGGCCACACCGCTGGCAGGACCGTGGGCAACAAGGTCCAGGCAGCCTCGGCGTGCGGGCGGACCGGGTCTGCCCCGTCGAAGCGCGGCCGCCAGCCGGCCGTCAACAACTCCTCCCAATCGAGCAAGGCCCGCCACCGGCGCACTAGCGCCGGGCACGGCGACGGCGGCTGAGTCTCCGACCACGCCGAATGGATCTGGGCGATGGCCGTGATCGCGGCGGATAGCCGGGCGTCCGTCGGCCGATCGCGAAAGTCGGCCCGGCCGGGCATCCAGGCCGTCACCTCCCAGGCGCGGCCGTCGTGGTAGACGACTGTGCCCCCGCCGCGGGCCCGCTCGACCGCGGGGACGAAGTCGAGGCCGGCCGACCGGGCAATTTCCATCCACCGATGAACAACCCGCTCCAGGCGCTCCGGGTCGGCCGCCGGCGGGTGGGCCTTCAGACAGAACTCGCGCCCATCGGCGCCGACCCCGCGCCAGAGCCGTGACCCGCTGAACCCGCCGGCATGGCCGAGCGACGTCCAGCGAGCGGCCGCAACGGATGGCGAATACGCCGCCACGACGGCCCTGGGGTCGAGATTGCCGGGATCGGGCACGGGCATCCCTGGTTGCGCGGGCGCGTTCACGCTACCCATAACAACGCCCGCCCCGCAAGACCGCCATGCCGACCGACGAACTCCGCGAAGCCGACGCCGACCCGGACCCGGTGCGCCAGTTCCAGCTCTGGTTCGACGCGGCCGTCGCCGCCGGGCTGCCCGAACCGAACGCCATGACGCTCGCCACCTGCACCGCGGACGGAGTCCCGTCGGCCCGCATCGTACTCCTGAAGATCTGCGACGAGCGCGGGCTGGCCTTCTTTACCAACTATCAGAGCCGCAAGGGCCGCGAGCTGGCGAATAACCCGCGGGCCGCGCTCGTCTTCTTCTGGCCGGCCCTGGAACGACAGGTGCGCGTCGAGGGTCGCGTGGAGCTGGTGTCCGCGGACGAGTCGGACGCCTACTTCGCCGGCCGGCCGGTGAACAGCCGACTCGGGGCGTGGGCCTCCGAACAGAGCGCGGTCATCCCGAGTCGCGACGAGCTGGAGCGGAAGCAGCGCGAGTACGAGGCGCAATTCCCGGACGGACGGGTGCCGCGACCGCCCCATTGGGGCGGGTATCGCGTGGTGCCGGATGTGTTCGAGTTCTGGCAAGGCCGCCCGAGCCGACTGCACGACCGCCTGCGGTACCGCCGCGTCGCGGGCCGGTGGGTCATCGAGCGGCTATCGCCATGAAGCAATCAGCCTTGCCCCGAGACCCTGAAGGGAACGCCCTCCGTGGCGTTCCGCACGGCCGTCCTCCCCGGGGCGCATCGTGGTCCCCGGGGGGCGAGCCTTTCGGAACGCCACGGAGGGCGTCCCCTACAGGCGGACGGGCGCGCGGCGC
>DATFWZ010000168.1:0-14110 GCA_035258765.1 Gemmataceae bacterium | reverse complement strand
CCCTCCGATCGGGCCATGGTTGCCGGGTCGGTTCGCGTTGGTGAAGCACGAAACGCTTACAGCGGCCGACCTTATGTCCGATCGCCCCGAGTCGCGTGACGTCATGACCGAAGAACGGCCGCGGATCGACGCGCGGCAGTTCATTGACAACGTCGTCGCCAGCGGGCTATTGGACCGCCCGGAGGTGGAGCGCGCGCTCGAGAGCTTCCCGCCGACCGAGCGGGCCAAGGCAGTCGCCCGGCATCTCATCTCGGTCGGCAAGCTCACCAAGTTCCAGGCCGAGCGCCTACTCGTCGGCAAGATCGACGGGTTTCAGCTCGGACAGTACCGCGTGCTCGAGGAAGTCGGTCGCGGCGGCATGGGCCGCGTTTACAAGGCCGTCCACCAGATCATGGGCCGGCACGTGGCCCTGAAGGTGCTCGCCCCCGAGCTGACCAAGACGGAGCGGGCCCGCGAGCTGTTCCTCAAGGAGATTCGCGGAGTAGCCCGGCTCAACCACGCGAACATCGTCCTCTCTTACGACGCCAACCGGGCCGGCGACCGGTGCTTCCTGGTCATGGAGTTCGTGGACGGGCCGAACCTGTCGCAGCTCGTCAAGGACCAGGGCCCACTGCCGGTCGAGCAGGCGTGCGAGTACATCCGCCAGACCGCGATCGGCCTCGACTACGCCCATAACCTCGGGTTCGTCCACCGCGACATCAAGCCGTCGAACATCCTCATCCAGGCGTCGCCGAGCGGGCCGCTGGTGAAGATCCTCGACTTCGGACTGGCGATCATCACGATCGGCGAGGAGGCCGTGGGCGAGCTACCGGCCAACGTACCGCACACGGTCCTCGGCACGCCGGACTACGTCTCCCCGGAGCAGGCGAAGAACCACCGGCAGGTGGACGGCCGATCCGACCTGTACTCACTCGGCTGCACCTTTTACTATCTGCTGACCGGGGACGTCCCATTTCCGGGCGGGACGGCACTGGAGAAGATCGTCCGCCACAGCTCGGAGGCGCCGACGTCGGTGCAGACGCAGCGGCCGGAAGTGCCGGACGCGGTCGCGAACGTCGTGCACAAGCTGTTGGCGAAGAATCCGGTGTGGCGGTACCAGACCGCGGGCGAGCTCGCGGCCGAGCTCGGGGCGCTGGTCAGCGGCAAGGCCGACTGGAGCGCGCCGACCCGGCCGTCGGTGCGGCCCAAGTCGGAGTCGGTGGTGTCACTGACGTCGGGCGAGGACCCGTGGGATCATGTCGATGTGGAAGAGCCGTCGTCGAGCACATTGCCGACGGCGATGATGTCCACGCGGGAGACCCCGGCGGTCGGCATCCGCCCGCGGAAGCGTCCGCCGGCGCGGAAGAAGATGCTCTGGCCGTGGGTGATCCTGGCGGTGATCCTGGCGTTTGGAGTGGTGACCGGCGTCGGGCTCGCCGTGCGCTACATCCTGAACCATCTCGGCTGATTCCATTCCAATCACTCTAACCGAACGAACGCGGATGACGCGGATTTGCGCGGATCCGACAAGGCAATTCTGTCTAGTCTGATCCGCGCAAATCCGCGTCATCCGTGTCATCCGCGTTCGTTCGGTTAGACCTCCTCCGCCAGCGGCATCACCAGCAGCGCCAAACAACCCCCGACCGTCCACTGCTCGACGTGTTGCGTTCCGGGCTCGGACCGCTGGTAGTCCCCCGGCCGCAAGACCCACCCCGGTGCGTGTAGCTCCCCTTCCAGCATGAACACTTCCTCGACCCCCGTGTGCGGGTGAGCCGGCAGACGGCCGCCGGGCGCCAGACGCAGCAGGCAGGTCACGCGATTGTTGGGCCGGTCCACGAACAGCACGCGTCGCGTCAGCCCCGGGACCGGTGTCGCCTCCCACGCTCCCTCGCATGCCGTCCGCGTGAAGGGCTCGGTCGCGATCTGATTCAATAGTCGTTCGCGGATGCCGGCGGGCGGCGCGACCGGATCGACCCCCCGGGCCAGCGCGACGACGACCTCGTCCGCCTGCCGCGAGGCGGCGGGGTCGGCCGCTGAGGGTGCGATCCCGAGGGCCAGGTCGTCGATATCGGGCGCATCGTCCGTCACGAGGGCAATCCTTCCACCACGTCGCCGAGCAGTCGGCGGAGCCGGTGCATCCCGAGGCGGATGCGTGTCTTGGCGGTTCCGAGCGGGATCGCCTGCCGGTCCGCGACCTCTTCGTATGTTAGTCCGCCGTAGAATGCGAGATCGATCGCCGACCGTTGCTCCGCGGGGAGCAGGGCCAGCGCGCGGCGGATTCGGGCGGCGGTTTCGTCGCGCTCGAATGCCGATTCCGCCTCCGGTAATACGGGCCGGTCGAACGGTTCGGATGTCGGACTCGCAACTTTCTGCCGCAGCCGGTCCAAAGCCCGCGACCGGGCCATCATCACCACCCACCCGAACGGCGATGCTCGGGCCGGGTCGAACCGGGCCGCCTGCCGCCAGACTTGCAGGAACGTCTCCTGGAGCACGTCCTCCGCGTCGCCGCGCTGCGGCAGCATTTTGACCAGGAGCCCGAAAACCGCGGCCGAGTGCCGGTCATAGAACGCGGCAAACGCGGTCCGGTCTCCCGCCGCGACGGCGCCCAGCAACTCGGTGTCCGAGACATGCATCGCCCACACTTTAGGCGCGGCTCCCCAGATCGTGAAGCCGCGAAGCGGAGGCTTTGCGGAGCGGAGCGCGCACGCCTGCAGCCGCGGGACACTTAGTCGGTCACCGAGACGTCCGGCGTGGCGCGCACCGCGAGCGCGTCTGCCGTTAGCCGCGACGCGAAGCGGAGCGCGAAAGCTCGACGCCTCGGAGAGCGAATCCAGCGCCCCGGGAGCGCCCGCGAGTCGCGCACCGCGAGCGCGTCTGCCGTTAGCCGCGACGCGAAGCGGAGCGCGAAGCTCGACGCCTCGGAGAGCGAATCCAGCGCCCCGGGAGCGCTCGCGTGTCGCGCTCCGCTTCGCGTCGCGGCTAACGGCAGACCCAGAATTCAAAAATGCTCCCCGCGGGTGCAATCCGCGCGGCCATGCCACGCGTAATCTTCGTCAACCACGCAGGCCGAGCGGTATCACGCTCATTTCCTCAACGTTTCATCCTTCTGGAGGTTGTCGATGGTCACATCCACGCTCGCGGGGTTCCTCGTCTTGTCGGTCAGTGCGGGCCAGTGCAGTCGTCCGGCGCCGGTCTACCCCGGCACCTGGGCCCCGCCCCCCGCGGTCCGCTACTGGCAACGGCCGGTGCCGGTCGTCACGCCGTACATGCCGGTGATCGAGAAGAAGGACGCACCCGCGAAGGAGAAGTCCCTCTACGAGCGGCTCGGCGGGGAAGACGCGATCAAGGCCGTCGTCGATGACTTCGTCGGCCGCGCCGCGGGGAACCCGAAGGTAAACTTCACCCGCAAGGGCACGCCCGCGGAGTGGAAGCCGACCGCGGAGGGCATCGACCACCTGAAGAAGATGCTCGTCGAGCTGGTCGGGGCAGCGACGGGCGGTCCGCAGAAATACTCGGGCCGCGGGATGAAGGAGGTTCACAAGGGAATGATGATCACGCAGGACGAGTTCGACGCCCTGGCCGGCGACCTGAAGGCGACATTGGACAAGTTCAAGGTGCCCGCGAAGGAGCAGGAGGAGCTGTTGAAGATCGTCGCCTCGACTGCGCCGGATATTGTGGAGAAGAAGAAGTAGGCGCGAGCGGTCGTCGTCGAGAATCGCCAATTCACCTGGTAGGGAACGCCCTCCGTGGCGTTCCGCAAGACTCGCTTCCCCGGGGACAATGAAGCGCCCCGGGGAAGCCGGCGTTGCGGAACGCGACGGACGGCGTTCCCTACACGCTTTGCGCCGAAGGCGCCGTCACCCGGTAGGTCACCCGCCTTATTCCGCGACTTGCGGGCGCGCGAGATGTGTGGGAAGATGAGCCGCGGAGTTCGGAAAGAGCCCGTGCATCGGCGTTGATCCGCTTCCGAGGATCGAGCCATGAACCGCGTCACGACCACAGCTGTCGTCTGCCTATCCGTATACAGCCTCGCCGTCCCGGAAGCCTGTCGCGCCGACGATGACGCGTCGGCGAAGGAGCTGAAGCGGCTTGAAGGAGTTTGGGCAGCAGCACCCCCTTTGGCCATCGTCGCCAGCGGCTTGTCTGGCTAGAATATGGCCAGAATGCGGTACGAGATCGTACTGGCCCCGGAAGCGGTCGAGGACTTGCAGCACCTCAAGGCAAACGTTCGCACCGCGGTGCGCGACGCCATGGAGCAGTACTTGCGGCATCAGCCGACTAAAACCAGCCAGAGCCGCATCAAGCGGCTGCGCGGGTTGTCGCATCCCCAGTACCGCTTGCGCATCGGTGACGATGTCCGGGTCTTCTATGATGTGTCCGACCACGTCGTCCAGGTTTTGGCGATCGTGCCGAAATCCGCAGCGGACGCTTGGCTAGCGAAACATGGTGAGAGCGATGAAACGAGTGGCACTGTCTGAAATCAAGGATGACCTCTCGCGATACCTCCGCCTGGCGGAGAGCGAGGAGATCATCATCACCAAGCACGGTAAGCCGGCGGGCGTCCTGGTGGGGTTTGCTTCGGAAGACGATTGGTTCGACTACCGGCTGGAAAACGATCCACGCTTCCTTCAGCGGATAGCCCAGGCGCGCGAGAGCCTCCGGTCCGGAAACGGAGTCAGGCTCGAGGACCTGTCACATGCGCCGAGAGTGCCGCCGCGCCGAACCAAGCGCTGAAGCTGCCTGCCACGCCGCCTCGTGCTTCGGGCCGGGAGCTCGGCCAGGTCATTCGCGGCTTGCGGAGCTAACAATGGCCCATTCATTCGCTGCGGCCACGCTACCGGGCCTGTGACCGACCGCGGTACCTGCCCGCGCACCCGCAAGGCGCGTGAACTCAACATTCGGCGGAAGACTGCGAGGATACCCCCATGCACCGCATCGCGAGGGATTTCCTGGTTCTGACGCTAAATCTGTCGGTCCTGGCGGCCGAGGGCGACAGCCAGGAAAAGAAAGCCGCTCCGGCCGAGCAGTTCCAGGCCCTGAGCAAGGAATACGACCGGTCATCGAGCAGCGGCGTTCCGCTCACCGACGCGGAGCGGATGAAGTTCGTCGGCAAGGTCTACAAGCATCGCAACGCGCTCGCCCAGAAGTTCCTGGAGCTGGCCGAGAAGTACCCCGACGATCCGGTCGCGCTCGACGCCCTGACGAAGGCCGTCTGGCAGGTGAACACCAACCCCTGGCCGGTCGAGGTCGTCGGCGAGGACACCGCTCGCGCGAGGGCGTTCGAACTGATTCAGCGCGACCACATCGAGAGCGACAAGCTCGGCCCGCTTTGCCAGCGCGTCTCGTACGGCTTCTGCAAAGAGTATGAGGCATTCCTCCGCGCGGTCCTCGAGAAGAACCCGCACCGGGAAGTGCAGGCCACCGCGAGCCTGTCGCTGGGCCACTTCCTGAATACCCGCCTGGCGAGGGTCGATCTGTGTCGCGATCAGCCGGATCTGGCGAAGTCGTTCGCCGAGCTGTACGGCCGGGAGTACTTCGCGGAGCTGCAGCGGAAGGATCGCGACAAGGCAGTCAAGGAAATCGATAGCGCCTTCGAGGAGGCCGTGAAGAAGTATGGCACCGTCAAGCTCCCCGTCGGCGACACCGTCGCGGACCGGGCCAACGCGGAACTGTACGAGATTCGCAACCTGGGCGTCGGCAAGACGGCCCCGGACATCGAGAGCGAGGACCAGGACGGCAAGCGGTTCAAACTGAGCGACTACCGCGGAAAGGTGGTGCTGCTCGACTTCTGGAGCTTTGTCTGACTGACCTGAAAGGCCCAGTGGCCACACGAGCGGTCGCTCGTGAAGAACCTGAAAGACAAGCCCTTCGCCCTCCTGGGCGTTCATATCGGCGGCCTCGGCGCCAAGGAACTCAAGGAAGTGATGGAGAAGGAGAAGATCACCTGGCGGTCGTTTGTGGACCATGGCAACGCGGGCGCGGGACCGATCGCGACAAAGTGGAACCTCGCCTCCACGCCGAGCTTCTACCTGATCGACCACCAGGGCATGATCCGTTACAAGTGGGCGGGACCTCCGGGCGAGAAGGTGCTGGACGCGGCGCTGGACAAGCTGATCAAGGCCGCCGACGACGAGCCGAAGGTCACCCGTAGGCTGGACGGCGACAAGTACACGTTCCCCGCGAAGACCGTCGAGGAAGGGACGAAGGCATTGATCGCGGCCATCGAGTCGTGCCACAGCAGCGACTGGGTGGAGGAGAACCCTCCGGCCTACGCCGACCCGGAAAAGGCGCAGAAGGGCGACCACGTCCGGTTCGTCTTCAAGAAGCCGATCACGGTGACGGTGTTGACGGACAGGCTTGAAGTCACGGAAGCCATCTTCGCAAACGGAGCCTTCTTGCTCCGCGCCGACGGCAAGGTGATGCGATCCACCAAGTACGAGTTCCAGAAGATGAAGCCGTTCCTGGACTGGTACGGTCAGACGCTGCCGGTGGATAAATAAGGCTCGGCGACCAGTCGCGCCTGCTTCGTCGGCCGACGCACGTTGTGTCGAGTAAGATGTGCTGCGGCCGCGGCGACAGTGAATTTCCTATTGGGATCGAGGTTAGTAGGTGACAGATACGGAGTGGCTGGCGAGTCCTGACCCGGACTGTTTGCTGGCATCCCTCGGCAGCCGGCTCAGCGAACGCAAGCTGCGTTTGTTCGTTTGCGCATGCTCGCGGCGAGCGTGGGACCTGCTTGGAAAAGGAGGTCGAAAGGCCGTCCGGGCGGCCGAGGCGTGGGCCGACGGCCACCTCGATGTCGCAACGTTGCAGCGGGTCACGGCCACTGCACAGCGAGAGGAGGCCGCGGCGCGGCAGGCGGCCGACCGGAAGTGGTGGGCGGCCACGGGTGTGGCGCCAGTACTTGCCCGGCTGGGAGCCTTGGCCGCCGTCTTGACAGACCCGGACGCGAGGGGGCCGCGCGACACTGCGGCAGCGCTTGCGATCCGATCCCTCGAACCTTGCGCCCCAGATCGGCTCCTTTACCTCACAGGTGTCGGTCCAGATGGGGTCCGCTTCCGGCACCGACCTCGGGCTCATGGTGATCCCGATAAGTTGGAGGAGCGTCAGGCGGTTCGCCGCGCGACGGCGGCGGTGCAAGACGCCTGGTGGACCGAGCGGCAAGCTCAGGCCGATCTCCTTCGGTGCCTGATCAGAGGCGGCGAGCCCGCGGAGTTCCAGTCGCGGTGGCGGACTATCGACGCGGTGGGATTGGCTCGTTCCATTTTCGATGAGGCCGCATTTGAGCGGCTGCCGATCCTGGCCGACGCCCTAATGGACGCCGGCTGCGCCGACGAGCGGGTAATCGGGCACTGCCGGTCAGGCGGACCCCACACGCGGGGCTGTTGGGTCGTGGATCTCGTGCTCGGCCTGGAATGATCGGGGCTGACTCCACCCCTGTGCCTCCTCGCGGAAGGTGCAAGGTTCAGGGGAGTCGGAGGTTCCAATGCGAACAACCTCGGCAGTGCTGTTTGCATTGACCTGCTGCACTATCGCCTCCGCCGACCCCCCGCCCCGCAAATACTCCAACGTCCAGCGCCTCGCCCTCGAGCGGCTCGCGGCGGTTCACGCGGATGTCGAGAAGCTGAAGGCGCAGCGCGTCGAGATTCCCCCGCGGCCCGAGCTCAACGACTACCGCTGCATCATGCACGCCCACGCGGAGGACTCGTCGCACACCGGCGGCACCCTTCCCGAGATGCTCGCCGACGCCAAGAAGGCCTCCGTCCACGCCATCCTGCTCACCGACCACTACCGCCCGCCGGCCGACTTCATCGACGGCCGCTGGCGCGGGATCAAGGAGGGCGTCCTCTTCATTCCCGGTTCGGAGGTTCGCGGCTTTCTCGTCTACCCGGAGAAGTCGATCCTCAAGCGCATGGAGCTGAAGGACGCCGACTTCATCGACACCGTCACGGCCGGCGACGGGATGATCTTTCTCTCGCACATCGAGGAGCGGAAGGACCACCCGATCGACGGGCTCACCGGCCTGGAAATCTACAACCGGCACTGGGACGCCAAGCGCGATAGGGGATCGCTCCTGGCCCTCGCGGGGATGCTCACCGACCCCAAGCAACTGGCCGACCTGGAGAAGGCGGTGCGGCTCTACCCGGACGAGGTGTTCGCGTTTCAGTGCGACTACCCGACCGTCTACCTGGAGAAGTGGGACGAGGGGACGAAGCGCCGGCGGCTGACGGGGGTCGCGGCCAACGACTGTCATCACAACCAGGTGCTCCTCGTCAAAATGGTGGACGCCGACACCGTCCGCATCGGGACCAACGTGGACGCGGACGACAAGATGCAGAAGCTGGGGGCGGGCCTGCGGCCCGGCATCCGCGAAATGACGAAGGACCACAAGGCCGGCGACGTGCTCGCCCGGCTCGACGTCGATCCGTACTACCGGTCGTTCCGAAACTCCGCCACCCACATCCTCGCGCCCAAGCTGGACGAGCCCGCCATTCGCGCCGCCCTCAAGGCCGGACACGCCTATGTCGCCCACGACTGGATGTGCGACGCGACCGGCTTCCGCTTCGACGCGATTGACGCCGCGGGCGAGGTGGTCGCGGGGATGGGCGACGAGGTGAAGCGCGCCGACGGCTTGAAGCTGTCGGCCAGGTTGCCCTTGCCGGCCTACGTGCGGCTCTTGCGGGCCGGCAAGGAGGTCGCGAAGTCGGAGGGGAAGGCCGAATTCGAGTTCAAGGTCGATGAGCCCGGGGCCTACCGGCTGGAGGCCTGGCTCAAGCTCGACGACGAATTGCGGCCGTGGATCTTCTCGAACCCGGTGTATGTGAGGTGAGGGCGGGGGGATGCGCCTCGAGCGGGTCATCTACGAGCTATTCGAGTCAGAGGGCGGAGCGGTCCGCCGCGATCCCGCGGCCCAGTGCGATGAGGTGACGCGACAGGTGCGGCTTGAAGGTGCCGCCGGGGAGCGAGTCTACATCTCCTGGGCCTGGGGCCGCGGCCAGCCGGACTACTTTCTGGAACACGCCCCCGGCAGCTTCTTCACCAACTCTCCGGACGCCGAGCTGGACGTGACCGCGTCGCCCGTGTGGCGGCCGCTGGTCAGACGGGAGGTCATAATTGGCTATCGGGATAATGAATGGCAGGTGATCGAGGTGCGGGCGGGCGAGGCGGTGGTGTATTGTTGCTCGTTTCAGATGGACCGCGTGTACGTGATGCCGCGGTTAAGGGATGGGAGGACGATACGGTGCACTTGAATCGGCACCCGCGCTCTGGATTTGCGTGTCAGGACGGTGTAGCAGTCAATCCGGTCAATTGACGTTGTCGTTCAACTCTGGACTTGGGCGGGATTGGAGGTCACGTGCGTACTTTCCTCATCCTTTTTGCGACGGTAACCGCCGGTTCGACCGCGTGGTCCGAGCCCGAGGATCGCGTCAAGCAACACCTTCAGAGCAAGTACTACACGGTGACTTGGGGGACGCCAGCCGCCTTCGGCCCCAACTCGGAGCTGGAGATCGGCGACGGGTACGGGCATGGGGGAACCCTCGGCTGGGTGCGCTTCCGCCCGGACAAGGATCGCGTGGACGTCCTTGCCATCCAGTTCGACGAGGGGCGGGAGCCGTACGAATCGAAGTGGCCGCCGGACCGAGCGCCGGTGACGGTCAAGCGAGCGCGAATGAAGCCCGATGCGTACGCGACACTTCTGCGCGACCTCGCTGTCGTGGATGCCGCCAAACTGAAGCCAGTTGACCGCGATTCCGTCGGCTCCTCTTCGACCAACTTTTGGGTCTACACGCGGCTGGTGGCTGGCAAAAAGCCTCTCATCGACCACAACTGGGCGGGCTATCAGGGTAGCCTGACGGAGATCGAGTACGCCAAGCCACAGGCCGCCGTCGCCTTGGCCCGGGACGCGGTCAAAGGCCTCGACTTCAAGGAGCACTCTCTGACCGACGAGGAGCGGAGTTGGGCCAGTGCGAAGTTCGCTCGAGATTGGAACAAGTTCAAGGACCTGGAATACCACTGGTGGGTCCGAGAGCGGTACATTCAGACGATCGGGGTCGCGGGCGACAAGGCGGCCCTTCCGATCTTGCGCGACATCCTGTCAAGCAATCCCCCGAAGGACCGCGGAGCTTCGGAGGACCGGTGCGCGTATTACGCGATCAACGCGGTCACGCGGCTGACGAAGACGGATGTTCGGAGCAAACCGGTCGAAGAGATGGACCTTGAGAAGACGCGCGCCAAGGTGCTCGAGCTGCTCCGCGATCGGAAGTAGGGACTGCCATCTGACGACCAATGACGGAACGCCGCAGAGGGCGTGCGCTACACCTTTCTCAACCTCTCCAGCAACTCCTTGATGTCCCCCCCAACCGGGCTCTCCCAGCTCATCCGCTCCCCGGTCGCCGGGTGCGTCAACCCAAGCCGGGCCCCGTGCAGCATCGGTCGCCGGGCGCCACTCCCGTCCGCCACCGGCGCTCCGTGCAGCGGGCGATCGTACACCCGCTCCCCGCACAGCGGCCAGCCGGCCTCGCCGAGGTGGATGCGCACCTGGTGCGTGCGCCCGGTCTCCAGCCGGCACTCGACCAGGGCAAAGTCGCCGAGTTGTTCCACGACCTTCACGTGCGTCACGGCCCGCTGGCCCTCGCCGCTCGGTGAGCTGCCGCGGCGGCCGTCGCCGCGGTCGCGGACGAGGTGCGATTCGATCGTCCCCGCCTTCGGCCGGCCGCGGACCAGAGCCAGGTAGCGCCGCTCCGTCGTGTGCGCCTTGAACTGCTCGGTCAGGTGCGCCTCCGCGGGCCTCGTCCGCGCGAAGACGACGAGACCGGATGTGTCGCGGTCGATCCGGTGGACCGCTCGTACCGGCTTCCCGGGCCGCCCGAGCATCGCCGGCAACAGGTCGGCCAAGGTGACCGGCAGGAACTTCTTGCCACGGTCGCCGAACTCCTCGGCCTCGTCCGGGTGGCGCATGGTGGTCAGTCCGGGCGGCTTATCGACGACCGCGATCGAGTCGTCGGAGTAGACGAGCACCGGCATCGGACCGTCGTACTTCGGCGCCTCCGCGAGCCGGGCCCGCGATGGCTTTTGCGACTTGGGCGGGGCGCTCGCCGCCTGGACCTCGACGCGCTTGCCGAGTTTCAGGCGGTGGGCGGGATCGGTCACTTTCTGGCCTGCGACGCGGACCTGTCCGGATTCGATGAGCTTCTTGGCCTTCGACCACGGGAGGTTAAGGCGCGCACGCAGGAACGCGGAGACGGTTTGATCCGCGTCGAGTCGGCCGACGACGAAGGTTTGCGGGGTCATGCGCGCGGGGTAGGGGATGTCCAATCAAATTGTAGAGTTGGTCGGAGTTCGCTCGTCGAAACCGAACGAACACGGATCACGCGGATCAGACGGGTTTCCGCGGATCAGACGAAGACAGATCTGTATTTGGTTTGATCCGCGCGAATCCGTGTCATCCGCGTCATCCGTGTTCGTTCGGTGTGACCCCGGGAACCTCAATTATTTGCCGAGATGCGTTGCCACGGCAGAATCGGAATTCTGCCGCCACGTAACGGAGTCCGGCCTTCCCCGGGCGTCTCCGCGTAATGAGATTCCCGGGACAGTCGCGCGAATCTTCGATTTGCTTTCGTCGATCCGCCCGCGACGGGCGTTCAACCGGTAGACGACGGGGCCACGCATGGGCGAGGACGGCGACCTCATCCGCCGCTGGCAACAGGGCGACGCGGACGCCTTCGGCACCGTCGTGCGCCGGTGGCAGCGGCCGGTCGCCCGGTTCCTCGCCCGGCTGGTCGGGCCCGAGGCCGCGGTCGCCGACCTGACCCAGGAAGTGTTCCTCCGCGCCCACCGGGCCATCGGCCGGTATCGCGATGAGGGGTGCTTCTCCACCTGGCTGCACCGGATCGCCCTCAACCTGGCCCGCGACGCCGGCCGGCGGGCGCGACGTGCCCCCGCGGCACTGCGGGAAGAAGTGCCCGCACGTGTCGACGCGGTTGACCCGTGGGAGCGCCGCGAACTGGCGGACGCGGTCTCCGCGGCCCTCGTGGAATTACCCGCGCCGCTCCGCGAGGTGCTCGTGCTGCGGCACTACGAGGGGATGAACTTTGAACAGATGGCCCGGGTGCTTGGCCTGCCGGCGAGCACGCTCAAGTCGCGGTTCGCGGTCGCCCTCGGGCGGATGCGCGACCGGCTCCGGGCGATGGGCTTCGGCGAGGAGGGGGCGACATGACGTGCGAACAAATCCGGGCACTCCTGCCCCTGGCGGTCTACGAGGACCTGACCGGTCCCGACGCGGCGGCCGTGGCCGCGCACCTGCGGGACTGCGCCGGCTGTCGGGCGGAGGAGGCCTCGCTGCGGCAGACGCGGGCCGCGCTCGATGTGGTCCCGGCGCCGGAAGTCACCGTCAATGCGACGGACGTCCTCCGGGCCGAGTCGATTGAGCAGGCCCGGGCGGTGCGTCGATGGCGGCGGCTCGCGGTGGCTGCGAGCGCGCTCGCGGCCGGGCTGTTGGTCATCCTCGCGGTGCGCCCGCAAGTCCGCGTTGGCGACGGGGTGCTCGTCGTCCGCTGGGCCGATCCTCCGCCCGAGCCGGCCCCGGTGGTTCACGTTCAACAGGTCCGCGACTTCGACCAGACTGAGCGGCTGGAGATCATCGCGGCCCTGCTTCGGGCCGCGGCCGACGACGCCGAGGGCCGCGACCGCGACCGCAAGGCGGAGATCGCGGCGCTGCGGGCCCGACTCGACGCCATGCGCCTGACGTCCGACGCCCGGTGGGAAGACATTCAGAAAGACATGGGCGTACTCTACCGCGCCCAGTTTGCCCGGAGGGAGGGATTGGAATGAGTCGCCTTTGTATCAGTTGCCTCGCTTTATTGGCGGTCGCGGTCCCCGCGGTCCCGCAGTCGCCTAAGCCGGACCGGACGGCCATGTACGAGGACGTCGAGGTGATGCGGCGGATGCTGGGGAACGCGTTTGCCGCGGGCCAGCCGCCGATCCAGAACATCTTCGCCGTCTACCCGCAGCACGACCTGGCGGCCCTGGCGCAGACGCGCCTGAACTTCAATAACGTCCGGAGCAACCAACCGGGGGCCCGGTACCTCGATCCCTACGGCACCGTCAACTACCCGATGACTTTAGACCCGTACGGGGGGATCAACGCCCTCGCGGGGATCAACACCCTCACGAATGACCCGTTCGGGCATCTCAACACGCTCCAATACACCTGGACGGTTTCGAGCGCTCATCGCGCGGCGCCGCCCGCGACCGGCGGGACCTACCTCAAAGGGCTCGGACCGGTGTTTGACGTGACCATGGACTACTCGGAGGCGGCGGCTCTGAAGGCGCCCGTGCGGTCGGCGGCCCTTGCGGCCAACTGCTCGCGGTGCCACGAGACCGCGATGGACCAGAAGGCGAAGGCCACGACTCCCGCGACCAAGAAGGAGGCAGCCGACCCGTGGGACGTCGAGCTGCGCCAGCTTCACGGGGAGAAGGAGTCGGAAACCCCGGCCGCCCCGACCACGCGGCTCGGGGCCGACGAGGTCTGCGTCCCGGGCAAGCTCACGGAAGTCGTGCTGGAGACCCTGACGAAGTATGGTAACCGCTTCCGCGAGCTCGCGGCCGACGAGCGGATCGCCGTGGTCGTGACCTTGAAGGGGGGGCTCAAATCCGCGAAGTCCGACCCGCCCGCGAACGACCCGGCGGCTCAGGTCAAGGTCCAGGCCGACGAGCAGTTGGCCCTGGCCGACATGCACACCAAACAGGGCAAGACCGACGAGGCGTTGAAGACCTACCAGAAGGTGGTCGAAATGCTGTCGAAGCCGCTCCGGTTCGCGGACTCGACCCGCTATGAGCACGCGGCCCAGGTGACGGACGAGGCCACGAAGACACTTCGCGCCGCCTACAACAAGCTCGCGCAGAACCTCCTCGTCGCGGGCAAGCTGGACGATGCCAAGGCGGCCATCGAGTCGGCCAAGACCGCGACGGTCCGCGTCGAGGGCGGCGCTAAGGCCCCCGCGGCGCCCGCGAAGCCGCCGCTCCCAATCAAGTTGACGGTGACACTCGCGAAGAAGGTGATCGAAGATCAGCGGGCGGGGAAGATCAACGCCTTGGAGTTGCGGTCCGCGGCGGAGGTCGAGGCGGTCGG
>DATFWZ010000167.1:0-17135 GCA_035258765.1 Gemmataceae bacterium | reverse complement strand
GTGGACCTTCACCGTCGGGTCGTCCTTGGTCATCCGGCTCAGGGCCTCGCCGAGCTTGCCGGTGTCCACTGTCCGGGCCATGCCCAGCGCCGCGGAGATGACCGGCTTCGGAAAGGTGATCGACTCGAGCGCGACCGGGGCCTCCGAGTCGGCGAGGGTGTTGCCCGTGTACGTATTCTTCAAGCCCACGACAGCGACGATCGCCCCCGGCTCGGCCTGGTCCAGCTCCTGGCGCGTGTTGCCCATCATCCGGTAGAGGCGGGCGATCCGCTCGGTCTTGCCGTAGGTGGTGTTCAACACCGTGTCGCCCTGCTTGAGCGTGCCGGAGTAGACGCGCACGTAGACGAGGTCGCCCGTCGGCTCGGCCACCGTCTTGAAGGCCAGCCCGCTGAAGGGCTCCTTGGCCTCCGGCTTGCGCACCAACGCGTCCTTGGTCTTCGGGTGCGTTCCCTCGACCGGCGGGCGGTCGAGCGGGCTGGGCAGGAAGTTGACGACCGCATCCAGGAGGATTTGCACCCCGTGGAAGTTCTTCGAGCTGCCGCAGTAGATCGGGCTGAACCGGCCTTCGATCGTCCCCCTGCGCAGGGCGCTCAACAGCTTCTCCTTCGGGATGTCCTTCCCCTCGAGGATCATCTCGGCCAGCTCGTCGTCGGCCAGCGAGGCAGTCTCGAGCAGTTGCTCGCGGTACATCGCCGCCTCGTCCCGGTGCGACGCGGGGATCTCGATCAGGCTGTACTTGCGGTTGGTCTTGTCCGTGTCGTCCTTGAGGACGAACTTGTTGTCAATCAGGTCGATGATGCCCTTGAACTCGCTGGACTCCCCGACCGGGATGGCGCAAATGGCCGGGGTGACCTGGAGCTTCTGCTTCATCTGCTTGATGCAGTCCTTGAAGTCGGCCCCGAGGCGGTCGAGCTTGTTGATGTAGGCGATGCGTGGGACCTTGTACTTGTTGGCCTGGAACCAGACGGTCTCCGACTGCACCTCAACGCCGCCGACGGCACAAAAGACGCACACGCCGCCGTCGAGGACGCGCAGGGACCGCTCGACCTCGGCCGTGAAGTCCACGTGGCCGGGGGTGTCGATGATGTTGATCTCGTTGTCGCCCCAGTCGATGGAGACGGCGGCCGAGTTGATCGTGATCCCCTTCTGCCGCTCGAGCGGGTCGAAGTCGGTGGTGGTGTCGCCGGTGTCGACGTCGCCGACCTTGTGCTTGGTCCCGCTGTAGTAGAGGATGCGCTCGGTGGTCGTGGTCTTGCCCGCGTCCACGTGGGCGATGATGCCGATGTTTCGCAGTTTGTCGAGCATGTCAAGTCGGCCGGACGAGCGCTGCCGGCTCCAACGGGGATAGAACGGGCGCCCGGGATGTACCACACATCCCGTGGTCCCCACACTCGGGTGGGGGGAACACCCACATGGATATTGGACTAAGGGGGGTTCGTCGCGGTTCGGCCGTGGCCGAACGGGAGAGCACTTACGGACGCCCCATTCTTGGGGGCGAGTCAAATCCTTTGACGGAGACGAACTTCCTTCGTTTAGAGAAGGGTATAGAGCAAACGATTCGGAAGTCCAGACGGATCAAGTGAAGAGTGGATAAAGGTTTGCGGAACGTCGCGGGCGAAGGCGGCGGAATGGGGTGAATGGGATAGGGCCCGTAAAGCCCGCGTAATGACATCCACTACACGTTTCGCGTTGCCCCGCTTTCGCCCCAGTCAGGCCGCTTGGACCTAACTGGTGATCCGTGATTTGGCTGTGAGAATTCAGCGCGCGGGTGCGCCAAGCCGCTGAATTCTCACGAATTTCAGCTACGGGGGATCTAGCCCTCCGACCACCTTAACAGGCACCACTCAATCAACCACACAAGTATCCCGAGGCTCTGATCGGCTCGATCGCGCCCGGGGTCGAACTCGGAGAACGAGACGCCGAGGACCTTCTCCGACCAGACGGCCGCCAGCACCCGCAACACGAACGCGGGCGACAGGCCCATCGGCTGCGGGTGCTGTACCGCCGCGAAGAACGCCGGGTCGAACACGTCGCAGTCCACGTCGATCCAGACGCGGTCAGCTTTAGAGACGAGTACGGTCAGCCGCTTGACCACCCGATCCGGGTCCGACGCCACGCGCTCGGCGTGAAACACCTCGCGATAATGTTTGCGAACGTGATCGTCAGACAGGAAGAGGTCTCGCGATCCAATGTTTATAATCGTTGGCAGCGGACTCTCAGCATGGAGCAGAAAGTTGCCGTGCGACAGCTCTTCGGTGCAGCCGGCCAGGTTGTAGACGTCGAGGTGGGCGTCGAACTGCAGGACGAGCGCATCCGGGCCGAGTTCCTCGTAAGCTGGGAGTACGCCCAGATGGTTACCGGCCAGCCAGAGCACCCGTTCTCTCTTCTGAAGCCCCTGGCGCACCGCCTGTCGGGCCGTCTTCCGCCACGCGGAGCAGGCCGCGACGGTTTCGAAGGCGAGCTCGCGGACGCGGACGCGATCCCGGAACGCGTCGGACCGGGCCGGCCGCGTCTCGCCCCGGGCGTCGGCGAGCATCTCGCGCAGGGCGTCGCCGAGGAGCTGGGCGCCGGCCCCGGTACCGGCCGAGCCGAACAGGTCGAACGGGAAGACGACGGCCAGCATGGGTCGCGTTTGAGGATTGCAGATTGCGGATTTCTATTCCGCGCCTTGCAATCGGCAGGGGGTGGACGATGCGTGTCGTGAAGGGAGTGTACCTGGCCCCGGGCGTCGTCGTCACCGGCGACGTGGTCCTCGGTGTCGGCGTGAACCTCTGGTACGGCACTGTGATCCGCGGGGACCTGGCCCGGGTTACCCTCGGCGACACGGTCAACGTTCAGGACGGATCGATCCTGCACACCGACTCCGGCGTGCCGCTAACCATTGAGGCCGGGGTCGTGGTTGGGCACGGCGTCGTGCTGCACGGGTCGGTCGTCGGCACGGACAGCCTGATCGGGATCGGGGCCCGGCTATTGTCCGGGAGTGAGGTCGGCCCGGAGTGCATTGTTGCGGCCGGGAGCGTGGTGGTTGAAGGGGCGAAGGTGCCGGCCCGGTCGGTGGTGATGGGCATCCCCGGGCGCGTGGTGCGGCAGGCCTCGATCGACGAAGTCGCGAAGACGCGGGCGATCAACGCTCGCTACCTGGAGCTGGCCCGGCGGTACGCGGAGGGGCGGGTTGACCGGCCATACGGAGGATGACTCCGTGGAGCACGCGTCGCGCGTGCTCTGGAGGCCCGAGCACGCGAGACGCGTGCTCTACGAGAAGTGGAGTGCGTCGTGGCCGACCGGGACTCGACGAGCGTGACGACGGCCCTGCCCGTGGACGTGGCCCCCGCGGACATGCGCCGGCGCGACATTGACGCCAAGCAAAACCTCATCGCGCAGCTCCTGCACGACAGCCAATGCGAGGGGCTCCTGGTCCTCCACCCGGCGAACTTCCGGTGGCTGAGCTCGGGGGCCAACCCGGTCGGCCTTTGCGGTCGCGACGAGGCCCCCGCCCTCTACTTCAACCCGAGCCAGCGGTGGCTCCTGGCCTCGTCGGTCGATTCCCAGCGATTGTTCGCCGAGGAGCTCGACGGGCTCGGGTTCCAGCTCAAGGAGTGGCACTGGACCGCCAGCCGCGAGCAGATGCTCGGCGACCTCGTGTTCGGCCGCAAAGTCGCTTGCGATCAGCCGTTCCGGGAGTGCAAGTCCACCGGCATGTTCTTCGCCGTTGAGCGGCGCAAGATGTCCCCCTACGAGGCCGACCGACTTGCCGATTTGGGCCAGATTGTGGCCCACGCGATCGAGGCGACGGCCCGCAATCTGGAGTGGGGGGACACGGAAGAGGAAATTGCTGGGCACGTCGCCCACCGCCTGATGCGTCACGGGGCGGACGCGGTCGCGGTGCAGGTCAGCGGCGACGGCCGGGGCCGGGCGTTCCGGCGGCGCGGGTACCGGCCGGAACGGGTGGAGAAGTGGTGCGTGATCCAGGCCACCGGGCGGAAGACCGGGTTACACGCGACCGCTGCCCGGACCGTCTACCACGGCCCGCCGGACGAGAGTTGGCGGCCAGAATTCGAGTTGGCCCTGCGGCAGCGCGTCATCCACCTGGCGGCCCCCAAGCCCGGCGACCGAGTGGCCACGACCATCGAGGCCGGTAAGACCCTCTTGCGACCGACCGCGTACGAGCACGACTGGCGAGCCGCCCCGCCGATCAGCCTGACTGGTCGGGAGCCGTCCGAAGGCATGTTCCTTCCGGCCGCCCAGGACCGGTGGACGTTAAATTGGGCGGTGGTCTTTCAGGAGCGGGTCGGGGCCGTGGCCGTGGTGGATTCGTACCTGATGGCCGAGTCGGGCTGGCGGCTGCTCACGCCACCGACCGACTGGCCAATCCGCCGGGCAGTGTCCCTGGGTCACGTCTTCGAGTTGCCGGACGTGCTGGCGCGGTCGAAATGAACCATCCTCGCGAGGCGAGCGATGATCGCGATCGCCGCCTTCGGGATGGTCTGCGGACAGGTTGCGCAGGCGCTGCGCGTATCGTAGCCGCAAGCGGCGCGCTTGCGGCTACGATCGCTACCCGACCGTGCTCGCGACTTCCTGCTCGGGCGCCTCGGCCGGGGCACCCACAGTCACCAGCTCTTCCTCCGGCCGTCCTGCGGGGGTCGGCTCGGGGGGTGGCAGCTGGGCTGGGGCGGGTTTGGGTTTGGCCGCCTTCGGGGCCGGCTTGGTTTTCGCGCCCGGGGCGGCGGGCTTGGGCTTGGCGTTCGCGGTAGCGTTGGCGTTGGCGTTGGCGGATGGGGCAGTGGCCGCGGCCGGCTTCGGCTTCTTCCGCTTCGGCTCGTACACCTTCGCCTCCTTGCGGACCCGCTCCTCCATCTCCTTGCCCGGCTGGAAAGTCACCACGTTCTTCTCCGGGACGGCCACCCGCTCGTTGGTGCGGGGGTTGCGCGCCCGGCGGGCCTTCCGGCGACGGACCTCGAACACCCCGAAATTGCGGAGCTCGATCCGCCCGTCCTTGATCAGGGTGTCAATGATCGCATCGAACGTCCATTGCACGATCTCTTTGGTCTTCAGCTGCGTCAATTCGGCGCGCTCGGAAATCCGCCGGACGATCTCTTTCTTGGTCACGGATAGGCTCCCCCGGCTGAAGCAAACGGGTTGTTCCGGTTTTTCCGCCCCGTGCATCAAATCTAGGCAGGATAAAGACTAGTGTCAAGTGAAAAGGTCCGGTTATAACGGCTGGACAGGTGCGGATGCCGCTCAGGTCGGTCAAACGGGCGTTTCACTGGCTTAGCCCGCGGGCCATACTTTCCAGAAGCAATGACCTTTCTACACACCAATTTCGGAGGTCCGGCCGTGCCGCGAACCACGAAAGCAAAGTCGTCAAAATCCGCCCGACCGGCCCCGATCACTTACGGCGTCCACCCCGGGGTGGCCATGGTCATGAAATGGGTCGCCGAGCTCAAGGAAAAGACGGGTCGCACGCTCGAGGAGTGGTGTGCCCTCATCCAGAAGGAGGGCCCGAAGGAAATCGCGGCTCGCCGCGAATGGCTGAAGACCAAGTTCAAGCTGGGGACCAACACCGTGTGGTGGCTGGCCGAACGCGCCGACGGCCAGCCGACCTGGGACGAGAGCCCCGAGGCCTACCTCGCCATCGCCCCGACCTATGTCGATGAGATGTTCGGCGGATCCAAGGCCGCCCTCCGGCCCCTCGGCGACGCCCTGATGCTCCTCGGCCACGAAGTAGCGGCTGACATCAAGTTCTGCCCGTGCAAGACGATCATCCCCTTCTACCGCGACCACGTCATCGCCCAGATCAATCCGGCGACCCGGACGCGGATCGATTTCGGGTTCTCGCTCGGCCTGGACGTTCCGTTCACGGCCCGGCTCAAGGACACCGGGGGCATCAAGAAGAAGGACCGCATCACGCACAAGGTCGAGATCACGAAGATGGAGGACATCGACAAGGACGTGAAGAAGTGGCTACGGGCCGCGTACGACCGAGACGCCTGACGAGTTTCAAGTTTCGAGTTTCAGGTTTCAAGTTCGCGTTCGACGCGGCAACTTGAAACTTGAAACTTGAAACTTGAAACTAACCGCCATGCACGTCCTCTTCGTCCATCAGAACTACCCGGCCCAGTTCGGGCACATCGCGGCCCACCTGGTTAAGCGGCACGGGTACCGGTGCACGTTCGTGACCGAGCGGAACAGCGGGCCGATCGGGGACGTCGAGTGCGTCCAGTACAAAGTCACGGGCGGGGCCACCAAGCACAACCACTACTGCACGCGGACGTTCGAGAACGCCGTCCACCACACCCTGGCGGTGTACGAGGCGGTCAAGACCCGCCCGGACATCAAGCCGGATCTCATCGTCGGCCACTCCGGGTTCGGGTCCACCCTGTTCCTCCGCGAGCTGTTCCCGGACGTCCCGGTCATCAACTACTTCGAATACTTTTATCGGACCCGGCACTCGGACATGGACTTCCGCAAGGAGTTCCCGCCGCAGCCGCTCGACTTCCTGCGCGCCCGGGCCCGCAACGCCATGCTCCTGCTCGACATGGACAACTGCGACGCCGGGTACAGCCCCACCGAGTACCAGCGCGGCCTCTTCCCTAAGGAATTCCAGGGCAAGCTACGGACCATTTTCGACGGCGTGGATACGGCCGTCTGGCGGCCGATGCCGGACCTGCCGCGGGTCGTCAACAACTACCGCATCCCCGACGGCATGAAAATCGTCACGTACGCCACCCGTGGGATGGAGTCGATGCGCGGGTTCGACGTGTTCATGAAGGCGGCCAAGAAGGTGTGCGACCGGCGCAAGGACGTGATCTTCCTGGTCGCCGGCCAGGACCGGGTGTGCTACGGCGGCGACGAGCGATTCACCGGCGGCAAGACGTTCAAGGAATGGGTCTTCTCCCGGGACAGCTACGACCGGTCGCGGTTCGGCTTCCTCGGCCTGCTCCCGCCCACCGAGCTGGCCAAGCTGTTCAACTTGACCGACGTCCACATCTACTTGACCGTCCCGTTCGTCGTCTCCTGGTCCCTCCTCAACGCCCTCGCGTGCGGGGCGACCGTCCTGGCGTCGGACACCCCGCCCGTGCGGGAGATGATCAAGCAGGGGGTGAACGGCGTCCTGTGTGACTTCTTCGACACGGATGCCATGGCCGAGCTGACGATCCAGCTCATCGACCGCCGCGACGAGTACCGCGTACTCGGCCGGCAGGGGGCCGCAATCATCCGCGAGAAGTACAGCGTGGACGTCTGCCTGCCGAAGATGGTCGAGATGTACGAGTCGGTCAAGCGGAGGAAGTGATCGGCCTCGGTCGGAGAAACGAAACCACAGCGAAGCCTGCCAGGACGACCGGCGCGATCCACGGGTTGTCCTGCGAAAGTGGGCGGGTGATGGTCAGGGCGCAGGCCACGTTGAGCAACAGGTACGCACCCGCGAACAACGCTGTGATGAGCGGCCGGCCGAACCGGGTCACGCCGACCGCCATCCACACGACGGCCGGCAACAGGATCACCAGGTCGAACGCCCACGCCCCGTAGCACGCGGTCAGGGCGAGCGCGAGCGACAGCCGCGGCGATTCCTCCACCCAGTCCCAGCTGCGCCGGCGCACGCACCAGTAAACCGGGGCCGCGACGAGAGCGAGCCCGAGCGGGACGAATTGCGCCCAGAACGGATGCCCGGGGACCAGCTGTCGCAGCCAGAACCCGACCGTCGGCTGGCTCCAGTCGGCGACCTCGACGTGGGCGCCTCCCGACGGCTTCTGGGTCGCGTGGACGTAGTCCGACCAGACGTCCGGCACCCAGATTAGTGGGATCAACGACGCGGCGACGAGAACGATCACACCGACAACGGCCGCCCGCAGCGTCCGACGGCCCCGTAGTGCCTCCAGCAAGAACAGCACGACAAAGATCGCGAACAGGTGCGGCTTGAGGGCCGTCAGCGCCGCGGCGGCGCCGGCCAGGGCCGGGCGGTTCGCCTTCATCCCCATTGCGAACCCGACGAACCCGAGGAGCAAGAGCGCCGAGACCTGGCCCATCATCAGGACGAACAGGGTCGGCGCGAATGTGACCGCCGCCAACCAGCCGACCCAGCGAATCTCGGCCGAACCCCCGAATGCCCGCCACAAGTAGTCGGCACACAGGAGCACAGCCCCGAGCGACAGAGCGAACCAGACGAGCTGCCCGATCGCCGGATTCATCGCCCCGAGCGGCATCACCAGTGGCAGGACCCACGGCGGGTTCCACATCATAAGCGCTTCGCTCGACGACTCCCAACCGATCCGCCGCTGGAGGGGGAGAAGGGCCTCCGCGTCGTACGGGTTCTGGCCTTCCAGAGCGAGCCGCCCCGCGGCCCAGTACTCGACGAAGTCATACGGCTTGAAAAAGGTCTTCTCACTGAGAGTGGACAGCCTCCAGGCGAGCAGGCTGATGGCGACGACGCCCGCGGCGACGACGAGAAGGCGACGGGCGGGGGATGCGAGAGGTCGGTCCGACATGCGCGGTCACCGCGAGGCGAAGTCGTCGTCCGGACAACTCTACCACGCGGCCCGGTAGACTTGCTCGATTTCCTCCTGCGTCGGGTACCGGGGGTTGACGCGCATCAGTCGCTTGAACGAGAAGGCCTTCTCCGCGAACGCCTTGAGCATCTCTTCCTTCACCCCGATGTCGCGCAGCCGGGCCGGGATGCCGATGTCCCTCCGCAATTCCTCGACGGCATGGATCGCCGCCTCGGCCGCCCCGGCCTCGTGGTGGCCGGTGGTGTCGTCGCCGAGCAGCTCCGCGACTTGCCCGTACGCTTCCGCCCGGGCCAGCAGGTTGTACCGCATCACGTACGGCAAGAGTAAGCCGTTCCCGGCGCCGTGCGAGCAATGAACAGCGGCCCCGACCGGGTATTCCATCGCGTGCACCAGCGCGACGCCCGCGTTCGAGAACGCCAGCCCGCCGAGCGTCGCCGCGAGGGCCATCCCCTCGCGGGCCTCTAGGTCGTTGCCGTCGCGGACCGCCCGCCGGAGGTACTTGCCGACGAGAGTGATCGCCTTTTCCGCACACATGTCCGCGAGCGGGTTTTTCCCCTGGTACACCGACGTCTCGCGGGGCGGCAGCGGGTAGGTGGCGTTATCCACCGCGGTGAACCCCTCGATCGCGTGGGTCAACGCGTCGATGCCACTATCGGCCGTCACCTTGGGCGGACAGCTCAACGTCAAGAGTGGATCAACGATCGCCGCCACCGGTCGCAAGTAGTAGCTGAGGACGCTCACCTTGAGCTGGATGTCGGTGTTGGTGAACACCGCGGCCGCGGACACCTCGCTCCCGGTCCCCGCGGTGGTGGGGAGGCAGACCAGCGGCAGGACCGGGCCGGGGACCTTGTTCTCACCGACGTAGTCGCGGATGTCGCCGCCGTGCCCGAGGACGACAGCCGCGAGCTTGGCCGCGTCCATGTTCGATCCGCCGCCGAGTCCGACGATCGTGTCCGGTCTGAACGCCTTCGCGGCCTCGATGCACCGGAGCACCATGCCCAGGGTCGGCTCCGGCTCGCCGCCGTCGAACACCTCGACCGGCCGCCCGGCCGCGTCCTTCACCTTGGCGACGATCCCGACGCCCGCGAGGACCTTGTCCGTGACGACGAAGACGCGCTTCGACCCGATCCGGTCGAGGACCCCGGCGACCTCGCGGACCGCATCGCGGCCGAAGACGAGGTTGCCAGCGGAGCGGAAGGTAAACGTGGTTCGCATGTCTGCCGTTAGCCGCGACGCGAAGCGGAGCGCGTCACGTGGACGTCCCGGGGATCTGCGTCCAGCGCCCGCTGGCGCCAGCCTGACGCGCTCCGCTTCGCGTCGCGGCTAACGGCAGATTGTATGCTGATAGGATGAGTTCCCTGATCCGCATCGGCATCGTCACTATCTCCGACCGGGCCAGCCGCGGAATCTACGAGGACAAGGGCGGCCCCGCGATCCGCGAGTGCCTGACGGAAATCCTATCCTCCCCCTGGGAGCCCGTCCCGCGACTCATCCCGGACGAGCGCCCCGTAATCGAGGCAACCCTCATCGAGCTTGCCGACCGGGAGGGCTGCTGCCTGATCGTGACCACCGGCGGCACCGGCCCAGCGAAGCGCGACGTGACACCGGAGGCGACCGAGGCCGTGTGCGAGAAGATGCTCGATGGGTTCGGCGAACAGATGCGGGCCGTGTCGCTGAAAATAGTCCCCACGGCGATCCTGTCGCGGCAGGTGGCCGGGATTCGCGGCAAGTCGCTGATCGTAAACCTGCCCGGTAAACCGAGCGCGATCCGCGACTGCCTGATGGCCGTCTTCGCCGCGATCCCGTACTGCATCGACCTGATCGAGGGACCGTTTCTGACAACGAACGAGAATGTGGTGAAGGCATTCCGGCCGAAGGGCGCATGACTACAATGGCGGGCCAACTCCGAGAATTCCTCGAGAGGGTCAAGACCTTGCCCCTCTTCGAGGAGCTGGACTTCACAGACATTAATGCCGTCAATTCCGACGGCGAGAATGCACTGCACATCGCTGTGTGGTGGCAAGACATCGAGGCAGTAAAGCTGCTTCTCGCCGCGGGCATCAACATCGACCAGCCTGGAGATCTTGGTCACACGCCCCTCCATGAGGCCTGCATGCGTGGCTCACTCGAAATCGTCAGATTGCTTGTCGAGCACGGCGCGGACCTCTTCGCACTGACAGAAGGGCATCCGCCATTTACGACGGCTCGCTTTGCAAACAACGACCATATCTGCGACTACTTGGCCGGGGAGATGAAGAAGAGGCAGAGGGAGGACCCGGCAGTATGGGTTCGAGCCCGGATACGACAGCTTCAGGCTGAGATTGACAGGTTGGAGAAGCAGGTCGGCCCACACGACCAAACACAGGGTGCGCACCCCACCCTGCGATACGACGCGAACATATGAACCTTCCCGTGACTACCGTCCGCGCCGTCTGCCCACACGACTGCCCGGACACCTGCGGGCTCGTCGTCACCGTCCAGGACGGCCGGGCGGTCAAGCTTCGCGGCGACCCGGACCACCCGTTTACCAAAGGCTTCCTCTGCCAGAAGGTGGCCAATTACCTGGATCGCGTCTACCACCGCGACCGCCTTCTTTACCCGATGAAGCGGATCGGCAAGAAAGGCGAGGGCAGGTTCGAGCGCATCACCTGGAACGAAGCCATCCGCACAATCGCCGATCGCTTCAAGGCCATCGCCGATTCGCCCGACGGTCCGCAGGCGATCCTGCCTTACAGTTACGCCGGGACGATGGGCAAGCTCATGTACGCCAGCCTTGACCGGCGGTTTTTCCACCGGCTCGGGGCGTCGCTGCTCGACCGCACGATCTGCGCCACGGCCGGGGCCGCCGGGTGCGACGTCACGCTCGGTACCCGGGCTGTCATCGACCCGGAAGCCGTCATTCACTCGCGGTACATCATCAACTGGGGGTCGAACACCGCGGTCACGAACATTCACCACTGGGCGGTCATGTTCCAGGCCCGTAAGCGCGGGGCGAAGATCGTCACCATCGACCCGCACCGGAGCAACACCGCGGCCAAGAGCGACTGGTGGGTCCCGGTCCGCCCGGGGACCGACGCGGCCCTGGCCCTCGGGATGATGCACGTCCTCTTCCGCGACGGCCTCGACGACCGCGACTACCTCGACCGCTACTGCCTCGGGTCCAACGAACTCCGCGCCCGCGTCCTGAACGATTACGACCCCGCTCGCGTTTCGCGGATCACCGGCATCCCGGCCGGGGACGTCGAGACCCTTGCCCGCGAATACGCCTTCTCGATGCGGGATCGCGGCGGCCCGGCGTTCATCCGCATCAACTATGGGATGCAACGGCACGGCGGCGGCGGGATGGCGGTCCGCACCGTCTGTTGCCTGCCCGCCGTGATCGGGGCGTGGCGGCACGCCGGGGGCGGGGCGATGCTCTCGACCAGCAAGCTCGCCCCGTGGGATAGCAACGCCCTCGAGCGCCCGGACCTGATCCCGCCCGGGACGCGCACGATCAACATGGTCCAGCTCGCCGAGGCCCTGCACGGCGAACTGCCCGGCCCGCCGGTCAAGGCCCTCTACGTCTACAACTCCAACCCGGCCGCGGTCGCCCCGCACCAGGGCAAGGTGATCGACGGACTCAAGCGCGACGATCTCTTCACGGTCGTCCACGAGCAGTTCCCGACCGACACGGTCGATTACGCGGACATCGTCCTCCCCGCGACAACGCAACTCGAACACTTCGACGTCCACAGTGCCTACGGGCACCTGTATGTCCAGGCCAATCAGCCCGCGATCGCCCCGCTCGGTGAGGCCAGGCCGAACACGGAGGTGTTCCGCCTCCTCGCCGCGGCGATGGGTTTCGAGCCGGAGTTGTTCCAGGTGTCGGACGAAGAACTAGCGCGGCAAGCGCTCAATCCCGTGGGGGGCGCGAACGGCTACCCGGCCGCGTCCGCGTTCGACGGGATCACGCTCAAACGGTTGCAGGCCAACGGCCCGGTCCGGCTCAACCTGCCGGCGCATTACGCCCCATTCGCGGAGGGGAACTTCGGGACGCCGTCCGGGAAGTGTGAGCTGTACAGCCCGCGCGAGGCGGCCGCGGGACGCGACCCGCTCCCACACTATGTCCCGCCGCACGAGGACCCGCAGACGAAGCCGGACCTGGCGGCCAGGTACCCACTCCAGATGGTCAGCCCGCCGGAGCCGGCGTTCCTGAACTCCAGCTTCGTCAACGTGGACGTGTTGCGCAAATCAGCCGGCGAGCCGACGGTGCAGATCCACCCCGACGACGCGGCCCGGCGGAATATCACGGACGGGCAATCGGTAACCGTGTTCAACGCCCGCGGCCGGTTCCGGGCCCGGGCGGTCGTCGGCGAGACTGTAAAGCCGGGGGTGGTCGTGACCTTCGGGATCTGGTGGTCGAAATACGCGGGCGGCCCGAATTGCAATGCCACCACATCAACGGCCACGACCGACCTCGGCGGCGGGGGGACGTTCTTCGACAACCTGGTCGAGGTGGAGTAAGGCGGAACCCGCGGAGCCAGCGCAGAGCGGACTCCATTGCGGGCGGCTCGCCATAGATTCAAGTGCGAAATCGCAGTTGAGCATCTCCGATACCGGCCCGGGTCAAGCGACGTCCCGCGGTGTTGCCGCCACGGCGCCCCACAGCTTGATCGATGGGTCGAAGCGCGAGGTAGCTCCCGCTGCCGGGCGATACCTTGCGCTCGCTGGACGCAAGTTACGTCCCCGGACGCGACGGTTCAGGGCGGTCCGAAGCGAGGGGGGAAGCGCGAGCCGGTTGTCAATGTCGGATCCCCTGGAAAGTGTCCAGAATTCCTCAGGCCGCCACTTGGTGTGCATGTGTGGCGGCCTGTGGCGGCCTGGGGGATGTGGCCGCCCGGTAAGCACTTACGTGTCATTCGTCCGAAGGGCAGAATGTCGTAATTGGCGGCCTGAGAAACAGCCAGCCGGACTGGGGGCGCGGTTTCGCGTCCGCTCGGAAGGCGGTAGCCGCCCCCTAAGTCGCCCGACGCCACTCGGGTGCCCCGCCTCCAAACAAGCTGTGGCGGAACTCGAGTTAGATAGTCGTCTTCACCTCATCCAGCGCCACCCCGGTCGCGACGTCCGGGCTGCTGACGACATACCAGTCGCGGCCCGTCCCGCCGACGAGGGCGTCCTTGACTCCATCATTGCTCACGCTCGCGGCCGTCAGCACCGTTGTCCCGTTCAGGCCGCCTGCCAACGCGCCGGTCAGGTGCTTCACCCGGTCGTCGTAGCTCGACGCCGACCGCCACTCCGCGAGGAGGTTCGCCAGACCGGTAGCGTCCGCGTCGAAAGCGGTGGGCCCGGCCACCAGCAGGTCGTCCCCGTCCCCGCCGGTCAGCCGGTCCGCCCCCTCGCCACCCAACAGCACGTCGCGACCGAGTCCGCCGCTCAGAGTGTCGCGCCCGTCCCCACCGAACAGGAGGTCATCCGCAACGCCGCCGGTCAGGAAGTCGTTCCCGTCCCCGCCGTACAGCTCCACCTTGTGGACCACTTTCGACGTGGTGATCCGATCGTTGCCGTCCAGCCCGCGGATCACCACCCGGTCGGTAATGTCGCTGGCCGCGAACGACCCGAGCGACAGCCCGTTCATCGTTACCAGGAGAAGAGTGAAGTCCGCAGACGGTTTCACCGAAATGATGTCGTTCCCCGCCAGCCCGCCGACGACCAGGCTCCCGTTCAAGATTGCTGCGGGCTTCACGGCGATGGTCATGGTCTTCGTGTCGCTCTTCGCCGGCACGCCGTCATCGACGACGCGGACCTTGAACGTGTACGTGCCCGCCCGGGTCGTCTCTTCCGGCGACCAGCTAAACACCCCAGTGTCCGGGTCGATGAACGCCCCGACGGGCCCGCCCACGAGGCTGAAGGTCAGGGCGTTGCCCTGGCCGTTGAGCACGTCGGCGTCCGTGGCCGTCGCGGTGAATGTCACTGTGTCGCCGCGAACGGTCGTCTGCGTCGTGGCCGGCACCCCGGCGAGCGTCGGGGCCGAGTTCACCTCGCGGACGATCACGAAGACCGTCTGCGCCGTGGTCGCGATCCCGTCGGTGACGCGTACATTGAACACGAAAGTGTCCGGCCCGTCGGCCTCCGTGGGAGTCCAGGTGAAGGCCCCGGTGGTCGGGTCGATCGAGGCCGCGGCCGGAGCGCCGGCCAGGCTGAAGGTGAGCGTCTGCCCCGCGTCCGGGTCGGTCGCCGTCGCCGTGAACGTCACCGCCTGCCCCTCGTTGACGTTGACCGAGATCGGGACGCCGGACAGTGTCGGCGGGACGTTGTTCGACTCGTTCACGTCGAGGACGTTTATGGTGAAGACCTTCTCGAAGAATAACCCGTTCTGGTCGGTCGTCCGAAGGCGGATGCTGTAGCTCGATTGGGTTTCGAAGTCGAGGACGGCACTGGTCCGCAGGGAACTGCCGCTGATGTTGAACGACGCGTTGCCCGTGCTGCCGGTGCCGGCGACGAGCGAGTAGGTAAATGTGTTGCCGGAGTCGGGGTCGGTGGACGCGAGCGAGCCGACGACGGTGTTGATCGGCAGGTTTTCGAAGACGCTGGTCGGGAAGAGCTGGATGTCGGTCGGCGCCTCGTTGACGTTGGTCACGGTGATGGTGAAGACCTTTTCGAAGAACAGTCCCCCCTGGTCGGTGGCGCGGACGCGGATGCTGAACGACGACTGGGCCTCGAAGTTGAACACGGCATCGGAGCGGAGCGAGTTGCCGACGATGGCGAAGCTGTTGTTGTCGGTGCTTCCCGGCCCGGTGACGAGGGCGAAGGTGTGGGTGTCGCCGGCGTTGGGGTCGGTCGCGGTGAAGTTGCCGATCGGGGTGTTAATCGGCATGTTCTCGGGGAGCGAGCTTGCGGAGAGGGAGATGTCAGTGGGCGCGAGGTTGGTCCCGCCGGTGCTGCCGCCGGCGGCCCAGTTGACGGCCTGCTCGAGGAGGCGGTCAGGGCTGCCGGACCTGAGCTCTCCATTGTTGGCAATCCCCACCGGGCCGACGTAGACGGGCCCCAGGTATACGCCGCGGCCGGACACTATATTGCCGACGACAATTGTCGGCCCGCCGTTGGCGGTCCCCAAGATCGTCGCTCCGGGGTCGGCCCCCCCGGCGGGGGTCTCGGGTGGGTCGCCCGGAGCGGTCGGAAAGCTTGTCACCCCGCTCGTTACCGCGTGTACCGTCGTGTTGATGGTCACGGTTGCAATGTTGTTAGCGATGGATGCCCCGGAAGTGTTGACCGGGATGATCGCGTCGATGTCGGGGATTGCGGGGCCACTACTGCTTCCGGCGCCCCACACTCCCGGCCCCGACATCACGACGCCGCCACCCGCTTCAACCCACGTGCGCAGGGCGGAGGTGAACGCGGCGTTGTCAAACGGGTCAGCGACAGCGGGGGGCCCGATCCCGGTACTTCCAATTACAACCGCGTTGAAGGCACTCAACTCGGCCACTGTGTCCACTTGACCGGCGCTGACGAGCGTGGCGTTAAAGCTGAAAGCGGTGCTGTCGTTGAGTTGCGTCACAGTAGCGGCGAACCCGCTGTCGTCGCCGAGCCCCCCGGTGCCCACCACGGCCACGTTGATGGCGGTCGTCCGCCGGTCTTCGAGTGATTCCAGGCGAAGGGTGGGGCGCGACGACCGGCGGGCGGACCAGGGGCGCGGAGTTCGCCCGTGGCGAATCAGATTCGACATGGTGTGTCCCGGTTTGCGAGTGTCAAACGGTGGGTAGGCTGCCCGATGAGCGGAGGGTGGCCGTGCAGGAGGATAGTGTAGCGTACGGAATTGGCAGTGTAAATGACCGGGCCGGGTCAACTGAGACGCGGGGCGAACACCGCCGGCCATTGTGATGCCGGTTGCTCGTGAAGCCGCGACGCGGAGGCTTTGCGGAGCGGAGCGCGCAAGCTGAGCACCTCCGGACGCTCGAGGAAGGCCTCCGGGACGTCTAGCGTGCGCCCGCTCCGCAAAGCCTCCACGTCGCGGCTTCATGTGAAACGTGAAAGCAGCCAGGCATCGCGCGATCGCCATTCCGGCCGCGGCCACTCGCCCAAGCGCTGTCAGGCCGTAAAGTCAAAGGGTCCCAGGCGTCTCCATTCGATTCGCGGCCACGTTGGGGTTTCCAAGATGCGCGTCCTCATCACCGGCGGGTACGGGTTCATCGGCGCCTGGATCATCAAGAACCTGCTCGCCCGCGGTGACCAGGTCTGGGTCTACGACCTCCGCGAAGACCCCCGCCGGCTCAAGCCCATCCTGCCGGACGACGAGGTCGCCAAGGTCGCCTTCGTTCAGGGCGACGTGACCAACCTGGCCGGGTTGCAGGACGCGCTAGGGAGGCACCGGATCAGCCACGTGATCCACCTGGCCGGTTTGCAGGTGCCGACTTGCCGGGCCAACCCGCTCCTCGGGGCGACGGTGAACGTGGTCGGGACGCTGTGTGTGTTCGAGGCGGTGCGCCTGGCCGGTGAGCAGGTGAGCCGGCTGGTGTATGCAAGCACGGCCGCGGTGTTCGGCCCGCCGGATCACTACCCGGTCGGCCCTCTGGCCGATGACGTGAAGCTCATGCCCGCGACCCACTACGGGCACTTCAAGGTCTGCAACGAGGGGAACGCAGCCGTCTACTTCCA
>DATFWZ010000166.1:0-17868 GCA_035258765.1 Gemmataceae bacterium | reverse complement strand
CCGTGGTCGTACGCCCGCGGGTCGAAGGCCAGCTCGTCGAGCAGGTCGAGGTCGAACCAGGCGTCGTCCTTGATGTCGTCCGGGGTCTGCTCCAGGATTCGGATCGTCCGGGCCACCACGTCGCGGTAGGGCCCGGCCGCGGGGCCGACGCCGCGAATGTACAGCGGCACCGGGCGCAGGCGCTCGTGCGGGTAGAATTCGGTCTGCGGCCGGGTCTCGAGCAGGGCGATCGGTCGGTGGCCGACGTAGTCGTTGAGGCGCTGAATCGCCCCCGCGATGACCCTCGAGCCCTCGTCCCACGGCCCGCCCTGGGCCAGCACGGCCTCGCACACCCGGGCGACGAAGAACGAGTTGAAAAGTCCGGCATCGGTCTGGTGGGCGAGCAAGTCGCGGTGGTGCTCGCGGTATGCCTTGAGCGCCGGACCGAACGCCAGCGATGCAACCAGCTTGGCCTGCGTCACGTCGCGGAACGCGGCCGAGCCGGACTCCCCGAGGGCGTCGGCCTGCCCGACGAGCCAACGGCCGAGGACAGCCCACAGGTCGGCGACTTCGTGCCTGAGGAGGACGGCGAACGCCTCGTCGAGGGCACGCTGGAACTTGGGGTCGGGGCGGCCGTCCGAGAAGTTCAAGTATCCGAGCATCGTCGCGGGGGGGACCCGCTCGGCGAGGCCGGTCAGGGAGGCGTCCATCGTGTCCGTCCTGGGCGAGGCTGATTCGGAACCCCCATCAGGATAGCGTTCGCGGCGGCGGAAAGGGAAGCCGATCGATCCGACTGGGGGCTTTGTGTAACGACGACGGTGGCATGGGCATTGGTTCAGGTTCAATGTGCCGGGGGCCATGGCCAAATTCCCCCGGACCAACTCTACCACGGGACCTGCCGCGTTGCATCCAGCTGACGTCCCCATCGGGGTTGCCCCGGTGGAGGTCCCACGGTATACCCGCCCCGCCCCGGAGGACGGTCGCATGCGCACGCTCTGGCGCGGCGGATTGGTTTGCACCTGTCTGGGCCTCGCCGGCTGCGCCGAGGGCCAGCTCCGCGACTTCTTTACCCCGCTCAACCAGGTCAACGACAGCCGCCGGAACGACGCGTCGGCCGCCCCGGCCGCGTCGGCCCAGGCGGCGACTCGCGTCCACTCGGTAGGATCCGCGATCGTCGCGGCCAACGGCCCGGATTTGTCCGCGAAGCCGGTGTTTCTGACCCTTGGCCTCCCGCAGCCGATGATCTTTCACCGGGCCTCGGGCGAAGTCGTCCTGAGTGAGGGGCTCGTCGACAAGTGCGCGACGGACGCCGAGCTGGCCGCAGTGATCTGTCACGAGCTCGGAAAAATGGCAGCTGCCAAGGTGGACCGGGAGTCGGTCCGCCCGTCGGACGCGGACCTGTTGTCGTCACCGCGAATCGCTCCGGACGTGGTGGGAGCATCCCAATCGGCCGACATGACCGGTCTGGCCGAGTCGGCGATGCTGGCTCGTCGCGCGACGCGCGAGACGGGACGGGGCGAATCGCGTCCGCAGCGCGCCGACCCACGAGTGCTGGCTCGGAACTTCCTCGTCAAGGCGGGTCACTCCACGGATGACCTCACCCGCGTCGAGCCGCTGCTGAAGGACGCGGAGGAGAACGCGGAGAAACGCGAGGTAATGCGGGGGCGGTAACGCCATCTGCTTGCCGCCCCGCGCCTTTGGCGTATCGTGTCGGCAAGTCCTCGCCCGACCCCATCCGAGTGCTCAGATGACCTTCTCCCGCCGGGCGCTGCTCGCCTCCGCGGCCGCCACCGTTTTCGCCCTGCTGCCCTCCTGCAACCGCGACTCCGGCAAGATCAAGATCGGCGTCGTCACCAACAACCCGGAAGACTTCTGGAACATTGTCGAGAAGGGGGCCAAGGACGCGGCCGAGAAGCAAGGGGTCGAGCTTCATTTCCGGCGGCCCGAGAAGGCCGAGGCCGGCATCCAGCGCAACATCATCAACGAGCTGGTCAGCAAGGGCGTCAAGGGGGTCGCGGTGAGCGTCATCAACCCGGAGGAGCAGTCCCTGGACCTAAAGCTCATCGCCGACGAGACGAATCTAATCACCATGGACAATGACGCCAAGGACAGCGGCCGCATTTGCTACGTCGGGACCAATAACTACGAGGCCGGCCAGGCGGTCGGCCGGCTGGTCAAGGAGGCGATGCCGGACGGCGGCACGGTCGCAGTCCTGGTCGGCCAGATCACGCCAATCAACGCCCGGCTGCGGGTGCAGGGGGTGCTCGACGAGCTTGCTGGAGCCAAGGGCGCGAAGGGCCCGACATTCGGCAAGTACACGCTGTACCGAAATGAGCCGATCACCGACGGCGGCCAGCGCAGCACCTCGGTCGAAAACGCCAAGGATGCCATCGAGCGGCTCACCGGCCAGCCGAACGTCTGCATGGTCGGACTCTGGGCGTACAACCCGCCGGCCATTCTGGAGGCGGCCAAGTCCAAGGGGGTCGCGGGGAAAATCAAGATCGTCGGCTTCGACGAGGACCCCGACACGTTGAAGGCGATCGAGACCGGCGAGGTGTACGCCACGGTCGTCCAGGACCCGTACAACTTCGGCTACAAGTCGGTGGAGATCCTGGCCGACATCGCCAAGACGGGGGACAAGGCGAAATACGCGAAGGACCAGAACATCATGTACCGGGTGGTGGTGAAGGAAGCCGCGAAGGACCCGGTCACGGGCGCCGACCGGCTCGGCGTGCAGAAGTTCCGCGAGGATTTGAATCGGCTGCTCGGAAAATGACCAACGACCAATTCCGACCAATGACCAGGGAATGACGACGGCCGAATGACGAACTGACACCCGAGATCAGTTGTTCGTCATTCTGGCTCTTGGCTTCGATACCCCTTGGTCATTTGCCCCCGGCCCTCTCCGAACTCGGGACGGACGAGGATGAGGACGCTCGCGATTCCCACCTTGGGACGACCCAGCCTCCCGTCAGTGGCCGCAAGACTTCGCGATCCAAGCGAGCCGTAAATAACCTGGCCCCCTGCGTATTCAAGTGATGCGGGTCATTGAACCCGGTGTCGGCCACCCAGTCGCGGGCATCCACAACCGGTACACCAGTCTCCCGCGAGAGTCGGGTGTAATAGTCGGCGACCTGCTTGGCCGTCTCCCCGGAATACCAGCCGCGGAACCGGCCGGACTCCGGAGTCAAGACCACCACCGTTGGGATCCCTTTCTCGCGGCACAAGTCAAGAGTTTCCCGCAGCGCCGTGTCCAGATCCGGATCGACACTCCACTCCGCGAGTCGCGGGCGGTACGTCTGTTCGGCCATCCGCGCGAGGAGGTCCAGCTTCTCGGCCGGCAAATCATCGCGCCGCATCCACAGCCGGTCATCGCCGAGCGGCTCGAGTCGGACGACGTTGGACTCAGGGCCGCGGGTAACGAATGCCGGGGCGATCTCACCGAGCAGGAACTGCCGGTGCTTGCTAATGACGTTGAGCCGCTCGCGACCGTAAATGGAGAGGACCTTGAGCCGGTCCGCGTGCCGGCACAACGCAGGCAGGTCGCCGAACGATGCCTGCGAGGCGGGCACGCCCTCGTGCGTCATCCCGCCCGGGATCGACTCCAACACGAGCCACCGGGGGGTCACGCCGTCGCGGAAGAGGCGTTCCACGCGCACCAGGTTCCCGCGCGGTCCGGCGCTGAGGTGGCTCTCGTTAAACACGATGACCTCGCGGCCCTCCGGACTGCACAGCGGCGGGAGTTGCCCGGGCAGAAACCCGAGCCCGATGCGCGAGCTGCCGACGACAATCAGCAGATCGGAACCGGGGCGCTCCGCGCGACGGGCGTCGAGCAATTCGCGGCGCGCCATAGCTTCCCGGTCGAACGCCAGGGGACGAAACACCTCCATTCCGACGACCACCGCAATCTGCAGGAACACGTACCAGCCGATCGTCCAGACGATCGCTGCGCGGGCCCTGCGGGAGCGGCTTCGTGCGGACATCGGCCCCTCAGAACTGGAAGTAGACGAACACCTTGCCGTTCACCGGCGCGAGCACGAGCGCCAGGAAGAGCACGCTGGCGTATGCGAGCCCTCTTACTGGCGCCGGGAATCGATTCGCAAGGGCGGCACCCGGCCACCCCGACCCGATCACATGACCGGCCGCCACGATCGCGGCAATGGCCCAGAACGTGACGACGGGGACCGGGCTGCCCTCGCCGCCCGCCGGCGCGAACAGCCGACCCAGGAACGTGAGCGCTGAGTGGAAGCTCGGCGACCGGAAGACCACGACGCCGAGCGTGAAAGTGAGGAACGTCAGCGCCACCCGGGCGAACGTTCCGGGCCCCGAATCGAGCGCGGACCGCAGGGCCGCCTTGTCGTCGGCCCACGCGGCGAAGTGCCGGTGGACGAGTAAGAAGACGCCATTCAACGTCCCCCAGGCGACGAAAGTCCACGCGGCCCCGTGCCAGAGCCCGCACAACGTCATCGCGAGCAGCAAGTTGAATGCCGTCCGCCACTCCGATCCGCGACTGCCGCCAAGGGGGAAGAAAACGTAATCGCGAATCCAGGTGGACAGGCTGATGTGCCACCGCCGCCACAAATCAGCCATGTTCACGGCGGCGAACGGTAGGTTGAAGTTGACCGCTAACCGGTATCCCAGCAGCCGGGCGGTGCCGAGTGCAATGTCGGAGTAGCCGGAGAAGTCGCAATAGACCTGGATCGCGTACGCGACAGCTGCGAGCCACACGACTCCGCTCTCGAACCGGCCCGGGTCCACGAACACCGGGTCGGCCAGCAGGGCCATGCGGTCGGCAATCGCCAGCTTCTTGAACACGCCGAGCAGGATGAGCCGGCCCCCGACCGCCATGCGCGGCCAGGTCAGGCACTTGGGCCGGTACACCTGCGGCAGGAAGTCGCGCGCTCGCACAATCGGCCCCGCGACGAGGTGCGGAAAAAACAGGATGAACAACAGGAAGTGATCCAGCCGACGCTCCGCCCGGATCCGGCCGCGATAAACGTCCACCGTGTAACTGATCGCCTCGAACGTATAGAACGAAATGCCGATCGGCAGGACGACGTTAAGTACCGGGAGCGACGACTGTGCCCCGGCCGCGGTCAACGCGGTGCGGAGTGAGTCGAGGAAGAAGTTCGCGTACTTGAAGTAGCAAAGGACGCTGAGGTTGCCGACGATGCTCAGGAGAAGTAACGCCCGTCGCCGCCAGGGGACGGCTGTGGCGTCCATGCCGCGGGCTATGAAGAAATCGCAGACCGTGGTGAGGAAAATCAGTCGGGCGAGGTCGGCGTTCCAGCTCGAGTAGAAGTAGTAGCTGGCCGCCAGGAGGAGCCACACCCGCGGCCGGACCCACGGGATCGCCCAGTACGCCGAAAAGACGATGACGAAAAAGAACAGGAATTGCTGAGTGCAGAACAGCATCGCATCCTGCCCGCCGGGCGCGACGGCACGGGCCCGAACCCGATCCTCTTCTGTTGCATCGGCATTCCGAATGGGGGCGCGGCACGGCTTCCGGGCCCGCGGGGGCGATGTGGCGGCCGGGCGTCGCAGTTGTGCGGGTCGAAGTGATCGGGACGGTTGTCGGCCCGGGACGAACCCGCGGCCCGGGTGACCGGCTCTGTAAAATGGGTGTTTGCCGAACAGCGGAGGGGCGCGGCGCGATGATCGACGTGAGTCTTCTGGGCACAGGCGGCACGCTGCCGCTCCCGGACCGGTTCCTGTCGAGCGTCCTCGTGCGCTGCGGCGGCCAGCTCACCCTCATCGACTGCGGCGAGGGCACGCAGGTCAGCCTGCGCAAGCTCGGCTGGGGCCTGAAGGACATCGGCACGATCCTCCTGACTCATTTCCACGCCGACCACGTCGCCGGGATCCCGGGGCTATTGCTCACGATTGGCAACAGCGGGCGGACCCGGGAGGAGCCGGTCACAGTCGTGGGCCCACGCGGCGTGCAGCGGGTGGTGGAGAGCCTGCGCGTCATCGCGCCGCACCTGCCCTACCCCGTCCGCTATCGCGAGATGACCGGGGACCCGACCGACTCTATTTGCGTCGGCCCGGTAGAGGTGACCGCGTGCCCCGCAGACCACGACATTGCCTGCCTGGCTTTCCGAATGTCGCTGCCGCGGGCCCCGGCGTTCCAGCCGGATCGGGCCCGGGCGCTCGGCTTGCCGGTCACCACATGGAAGTTGCTGCAGCGCGGTGAGTCCGTCGAGCACGGGGGTCGCGTGGTCCGGCCCGAGGAAGTGCTTGGCCCGCCGCGGCCAGGGCTATCGTTCGCCTTCGTCACCGACACGCGGCCGACTCGGACGCTGGTGGAGTTCGTGTCTGACGTGGACCTGCTGATCTGCGAGGCGACCTACGGCGACCCAGCCGACCGCCCAAAGGCGATCGAGAATAAGCACATGACCTTCGCGGAGGCCGGGACACTTGGGGCCGCGGCCCGGGCCAGGCAGCTGTGGCTGACCCACTTCAGCCCGGCCTTGCCGAACCCGGAGTTTTTCGCGAAGGAGGCCGAGGCGGTTTATCCTGACGTGGTCATCGGCCGCGAGCACTTGACCACGACGCTGGCCTTCCGCGATTGATTTTCAAGAAATGAACTGGCGAGCGGGTCTCCACCCGCTCGCCAGGGAATTGTCCATTCGAGGTATTGACTCACCGGCCAGGAGCGCTACATTAGGAGTGACGAGTGGCGGTGTTGCACGCCCGTCACTTGTTCGACCTCTTTTCATATTGCCCCGGTCGGGCCAATTGGCCCGACCGGGGCTCGTCTTTTTCAGCCCTGTAGTTCGGCCAGCGTCAGGTAGAGGCTCGCCAGGTGGTGCCAGGCGCTCGTCTCGGGCAACCCGGCGACAGCCGCCCGCAAGTGCTCGGCGGCACCCGGCCGGCCCAGGAACAGGTTGGCCATTCCGCGATTGAACCGAATCGGCACACTGTCGGGTAGGGTGGCCCAGAGGTCAGCGGCCTTCGCGTACTCGCCGCGGTGCCAGAGCAGCGCCGCTTCCTCATTGGCGAGGACTGCGTCCCATCCGGTCCTGACCGACGCCTTCAGCCCTCTCAGGGCCTCCCCGGCCCGGTCGAAGTCGCGAGCGGCCCGGTAGTTCGCGGCCGCGATCAAGGCGTGCGGCAGCTCGCCGGACTGCAGGTGCCGCGTCCCCCATTTGAGGAGACCCGTCGATGCCGCGGCCGCGTCCACCGACCGTGGCAGCAGCCTGGTGACGTCGTCACACCGGACCAGCGTATCGAGGTCGCGCACCCGCTGCGGATAGTTGCCGAGGGCAAACGGCAGCGCCGCAACCGACTCCTGGCGAACGACCAGGCTGCCCCAGTCCCCCGGGGCCGGGATCGGGCTCGTGCTCAGTCCGAACGCGGCGAGCACTTCCAACGACCCGCGCCATGCCAGACCCGGTTCTGCCCGGAAGCCGACCGAGACCTCGTGCGGCTGGACCTCGCCAATCGCGTCGGCGGCGGCGGCGAGGGCTTCGGCGTCGGCCGGGCGGTTCAGAAAACCGGCGGTCAGCTCCGCGATAGTCGGCGGTGTGGACGGCGAACGCTTCATGGCATGTCCCCGGGCTCTGACGTCGTTTTCAGTGAAACGGGCCGGGCGACAAGACTTGCGCGATGTGGAAGCCGCGAGAAACCTAGTGCGGCCTCCCGTTTTGCCCAATTGACAGAGCCGGAGAATTGCCGGAACTATCAATCCCATCAAAAGTTACGGCCCGGCGGGCACCCCAATGCCCACCGGGCCCCTATATCAGACGCCAGCGTTCAACGCACCACGGAAATCCGGCGAGCGGAGCGGCGTGAGCCGCCCGATCTTGACAGCATCGACCGCCTCACGCCGCTCTGTTCGCCAGTCCTTTGCGTTCTCAGTCCTTCTTCTCCTCCTTGTCCTTCTCCTTCGGCTCTTCCTTCTCCTTCGGCGGGGGGACGTCGCCCTTCGCCTCGACCGGCTTCGGCACGTACTGTTTGAGTCGATCCCCTGTCCCCTTGGCGTCGGTCTTGAGGACGCCCTGGGCCGCGAGCAGCCGGGCTCGCAGCTCGGCGTCGTCCGTGGACGCGGCGGAGTTGGCGATCGCGTCCGCTTGTGGCCCGGTCACGAACTTGCCGAACGTCTGGATATGTTGCACCAACGCCGTTGCCGCCTGCGTGCGAATCGGCACTGGCCTCTCCGGGGCGGTGGCCAGGTTGGCGAGGTCCTGTTGCCCGTCGCGACTCGGTAGCTTGACTAATGAATCGATCGCCAGCGGGGCCAGGTCGTCCGACCGCAGGGCCTGCCGGATCGCGGGCTCGGCGTCGGCCACGCGATACCCCGGTACCTCGCCGACGGCCATCTTCCGCAGCCAGACCATCGCTGCCTTCGCGTTCTCCTTGCGCTCGGCCGGGGTCATCAGCGGCGCCTTCGGGTCCGTCGCCTGAACCAGCTCGGTCCGGAACGCGTCCTCGGTGAACACAGCGGGGATCACCCGGACCCCCTTGTATTGGGCCACGACCCGGGCCACGCGGCCCTCGATATCGGGGAACCGGACCGGCTCCATTTGCGGCAGCTTGGGCGACTCCGGGCTCCAGAACGAGTCCCAGAGTTTCTGGAACGCCGGGAGCCGGTCGGTCGACAGCGCCTCCTCATAGCCGGACGTCAACTTCATGAGGCGGATGATGCGCTCGGCCTGCTCGCGGGACGGCAGTCCGTCGGCCCGGATCCGGGCCTTCAGCGCGGTCACCGGGCTGTCCCCCGCCTCTTCGCGGACCAGCGGCGGCAGCAGTCGGCGGACGATAATCTTCTCATCATCCGCGAGCTGCGGCGCGAACGCCCGGATGATCTCCGGCGAGAACGTCTGGATTGACAGGTAGGCGATCCGGTCTTTCATCTCCGCCGTCAGCGCGAACCCGGCTTGTTCGACCGTGTCGCTCATCCGCTTCACCTGGGCGGCGTGCCGGCCGAGGATCAGCCGCTGCATCTCCTCCGGGGACTTCAACACCCGGTCCACCTCGTCCTTCTGGTTCGGGGCGAAGTCGTAATACGGGTTCTGGTACAGGTCCTCGAACGCGACCACAGCCGCGAGCCGGGCCAGGGCCGTCAACAAGTTGACCGGGGCGATTCCATCCGGAGAGGCGATTACCATGACCGGCAGCGTCTTGCCGCGCAAGTCGGCCCGGAGCTGCGCCAGGAGGTCCCGGAGCATCGGGTCCGGCACGTGGTGGTCGAGGACGACAAGGTCAATGTCCGCCTTTTCGTGAAGCCGGCGTATGAGGTGCCGGCCGGTCGGGGCGACTTCCACGTCAAACCCGACCCGCTGCAGGATGGCGCCGACGCCGTGGGCCCGGATCGCGTCCGGGTCGCCGAGCAACACCTTTTGCTTCGCCCCCTCACCCGGGTCGGCGGCGACAGCCGCGGCCAGGATCTTGACGATCTGGGCGGCGCGGCCGTGGGTCGCCTCGCCGGGGACGCGCAGGATGGCATCGGCTGCGGCGAATTGAACCCGCGGATCAGGATAGTCGAGGGCCTTGACGAGCAGTGCGGGCCTCAAATCGGCCGGGCCCTCTTTCTTGCTCGCGCCGGGCCGGCCGCTCGGCCGCGCCGCCTTCGGCTCGGTCCGCTCGCCGAGGACGCGGACCACCGCGACGACGACGGCCGTCTTCCGGGCCCGCATCGCGTCGTCGAGCATCTCGGCCAAGAGCTCGAACGGTGCCGTGGCCAGGGCCGCGTGCAGCTCCGGGCCCGTGGCCGCGAGCGATTTGCCGCCGCCGGCCCGCAGCGCATGATGCTCGATCGCGACCCCCAGGAACACCTTCTGGGCCGGGATGTAGTCCGGCTGCAGCTCGAGTGCCCACTTGGCGTACCGCAGTCCGTAGTGCTCGGTCGCCCCGGCGCGCGTTACTTTCGACTCCTTGAGCGCCTTGCCGTCCCAGTTCCACACGCTGTGCAGGGGCTGCGTGTCGTCACCCTGGAGCTTCGGCAGGTTGGAGGTCCCTTCGTAGAACCGGCGGGCGAAGTCGGCCAGTCGCCCGTGCGGCGTCCGCAGCTCGGGGTCGCGCTCAGTCTCTGGCTCCTGTAGTGTCGCGGCGATGATGCCCTCGCGGGCCTTCGCCCGGACAGCGTCCGGGTTCGCCTTGTTGCCGTGCAAGTACCAAAGGGTCGGCACCGGGTCCTTATCGGCCGACAAGACCGAGGCCCGGTAGTCCGCGCGCCGGCGGAGGACGTCGATCAGGTCCACCTGGTTGTTGGGACTCGCTCCGGCCAGGTAAGCGATGAAGCCGGGCACCGTTTCCTCGCCCAACTCCGGGATGGCCGCGAGGATGCCGGCCCGCACCTCGTCGTCCGGCTTCTCGGCCAGCATGGTCGCGAGCACGGGCACGACCGACTTGCCGCTCCGCTTCAGTTCCTTGAGAGCATACGCGGACTCCTCCGGCGGCCCCGCCAGGGCGTTCGCGAACCGGCGGATGCGGTCTGCGTTGCCCAACTCGGCCTCGACCGCCTTGCCCAGCCGCGTGATCAGCTCCTCGACCCGTTGCTTCGCCTCCTTGTCCTGCTTGTCGCCGGCATACCACCGGGGGACATTGCGCAGCCGGAGGAACGGGGCCATGCCCGCCTGGGTGCCGGGCGGTGGCTTGTCCACGAGGTCGAACAGCGTCTTGTCGTCCGGGTTCAGGTCGAGCAGGCCCTTGATGCGCTCGGCGGCGCGCTCGAAGTTCCCGGTCCGGATCTCAAACTGGGTCGCCCGCCAGAACTCGGGCGCCGTCTTGGGCTGTGCATAGAACTGCGACTCCGGCTGCCCGGAGGCCAGGATGGGGAATGCCCCGAGAAGGGCGGCGGTCAGGAGGAGACGGCGGGACACGGGGTGCCTCCGGCGGCGCGCGGGCCAACGACGCGGTACGGGCGTGCCGGCGCGCACGCCCTCCACTCCAATTCATCACACGGCGTCAAGGGTTGCAATCCTCTTCCGGCCGGACCAGGTCGGCGTAGGTCTCCCGGCGACGGATCAGGCGATGTGTGCGGCCTGTAACGAGCACCTCGGCCGCCCGGCAGCGGCTGTTGTAATTGCTACTCATCGCCATGCCGTAGGCCCCGGCGCTAAACGTCGCCAGCAGGTCGCCGCGCTTCATCGCCGGCAGGTTCCGGTCCTTGGCCAGGAAGTCCCCCGACTCACAAACCGGACCGACAACGTTTTGCGCAAACGCCTGGGGAATTGGGGCCTCGTAATCGGCCGGCGGCGCCGGCAGACCGGCCGCGGGGGCGACCGGCCAGATGCGGTGAAACGAGTCGTAGAGCGTCGGGCGAATGAGATCGTTCATCGCCGCGTCCTGGATGACGTAGTGCTTTCCGCCGGACTCCTTGGTGAACAGGACGCGGCTCAGAAGGAGCCCGGCATTGCCGACGATGAAGCGTCCCGGCTCCAGGACGAGCTGACATTTGGTCTCGCGGACGGCCGGGAGGATGACTTCGGCAAATGCGCTCGCGGGCAACGCTTCCTGCTTGCGGTAGTGAATGCCGAACCCGCCGCCCATGTTCAGATATTTGATCGGATGGCCCTGTTTACGCAGGGCCTCGATCAGCTTGACGCCCTTTTCGGCCCCCTGCCGGTACGGCTCCGCCGAGAGGATCGGCGACCCGAGATGCATGTGCAACCCGATCACCAACAAACTCGGGTGCTTGAGCACTCCCTCGGCGACCTCAAGTACCGTGTCGATGTCCAGACCGAACTTGACCCCCTTCACGGACGTGTCGGTCTTCACGTGCGTCTTGGGGGGCAGGTCGGGGTTCACGCGGAGGGCGACCCACGCCGCCGTGCCGGCCGACGTGGCCACTTCCCCGAGCGTGTGCAGCTCCTGCTCGCTCTCGACGTCGAAAAAGAGGATCTTGCTGTCGAGGGCGTAGCGCATCTCCGTGTCGGTCTTGCCGACGCCCGCGAACACGATCTTTTTCGGGTCGCCGCCGGCTCGCAGGGCCCGGAACAGCTCCCCGCCGGAGGTGACGTCAAACCCGGACCCGTGCTCGCGCATGAGCCGGCAGATGTGGAGGTTACCGTTGGTCTTGAGGCTGTAGCAAATGATCGGGTCGGCCTCCGCGAAGGCCGTCTGGACTTCTTTCAGGTGATGGAGGAGGGTCGCTTGTGAGTAGACGAAGAGGGGGGTGCCATACTTGTCCGCGAGCTCCGCAATCGGGACGTCTTCACAATGCAGGACGCGATCGCGGTAGTGGAAGTGGTCCATGGGTGGTTCGAAGGTGCGAGATTGTTGGGCGTATTTTAGGACATGGCGATGCGAGGGCGCTCGAGGCCTATTCCGCTTCCGATTCCCGCTTTCGCGGCCGTCGCGTCGCCTTCTGAACCGCTTCAATCGTGAATCCGCCGTTCAGCTTCCCTTCCGCGTCGAGGTAACACCAGTCGTTCAGGTTCGCGACCGGCACGGTCACCTTCGACCCGAGCCGCAACGGGCCCAGATCGCCGGGGTCATTCGCCAGTTTGCCGAAAACGCTTTCGCCCTCGATGGCGGTGACGGTGATCCAGATGAACTCGGTGTTGCCCGAATGCGACACCGGCGCTTTCACCGAAAAGTTCTCCCCGGCGTTGGCCTCGAACGCCGAAACGAACTTCGGCCACTCCCGTCGTGCCCGCGCCACCGCCTCTTTCATCAACGGGTCATCATCGGAGACCTCGATAATCGGCACCGTCGAACTCCGGCACAATTCTTCGACGGGGTCCAGGGATCGGAGGGCCGCCTCGGTGTCCTCGTTGACCGGAAACCCCTGGCTCGTATCCGGCAGGAAGATCAACAGGCAGTTCTCGTCGAGCAGGCCGACGAAGAGTTTTCCGAGGCTTTGATACCAGCTGCGAACCTCGTCCTCGGGAGTCGAATGATCGACTCCCAACGCGTCGCAGGAAAACCACGCGCGGTGTTCGCGGAAGAGGGAGCGCACGCGGAGGTCGGGAATGCCCTCGGCCGCCTCTTCCGGGTCCTCGACATATGGCTTCGGGAAGCTGTTGATGAGGATCATTCGCCCGTCGTGGACAATCGTGTTCATGATGCCGGCCCCGGCGACGAACCCGTCGGCCCCTTCCGACTCGCCGTCGCCGAGATCCGCATTCCACGCCTTGCCGGCGACCTTCGCCAAAACGGCCGGATCAAAAGTGACCGGCTCGCGGAGCAAGCCGACCAGGGAAATGAGCCGGTGTCGTCTCCGACGGCGAAGCCGCCAGTACACAATGCCACCAGCGGCCAACGCCACGATGACGCCGAGCACAACCCAGATCATTGGTAGCGCTCCCGAATCGGCTTTACCTGAATTCGTGAGAATTCAGGTAGTCAGGCGAGCGGCGCACTGAATCCCCACAATTTCAGCCACGCATCGAGCTTTGCTCGTCGGGGCGCGGCAGGCTTCGTCACAACGGACCCGCACCGGAGAATCCCGGTCACGCCAGCCGCTGGTGCCAGTCCGCCAGCTGCCCGGCGACCTGGTTCGGGCCCGTCGAACCGTAGGACTTGAACGCCCGCACCGCGTTTGGCACCCCAAGTACCGTGGCCACCGATGCGCCCTGTCCCGGCAGCACTGCCTCGAACCGCTCCGCCGGCAGCTCCGCGAGCCGGCACCCCTTCGACTCGCACTCCTTCACCAGACCGCCCACCGCCTCGTGCGCCGTCCGCATCGGCACGCCGTGGGCGATCAGGAACTCCATGAGCGTCGTAGCGTCGAGAAATCCGTCGTTGAGCCCCGCGGCGATCGTGTCGCGCTTCAGCCGGGCCTTGCCGACCAGCGGGGCCGCCACCTCCAGCGCCCGCGAAACCGTGTCATACGCGTCGAAGATCGCCGGCTTGTCTTCCTGCAGGTCGCGATTGTACGCCATCGGCAGGCCCTTCATCAGCACCAGAAGGTGCTGCAAGTGCCCAACCACCCGGGCAGTCTTGCCGCGGGTCAGCTCCAGCACGTCCGGGTTCTTCTTGTGCGGCATGATGCTCGACCCGGTGCAGAACTCGTCCGGCAGCTCGATCGCGTCGAACTCCGTCGTCGTCCACAAGATCCACTCCTCCGCCCAGTTACTCAAGTGAATGGCAATGAGCGAAAGGCAGAAGACGAACTCGGCGGCGAAGTCGCGATCGCTCGACGCGTCCAGACTATTGCGGGCGACTTCGGCGAAGTCGAGCTGCCGCGCGACCGAGTCGCGGTCGATGGGCAGCCCGGTCCCGGCCAACGCCGCGGACCCGAGCGGCAGGACGTTGACGCGCCGGCGGCAGTCGGCGAGGCGCTCGCGGTCGCGCTGGAACTTCTCGACGTAGGCGAGGAAGTAGTGCGAAGCGAGGACCGGCTGGGCTCGCTGCAGGTGCGTGTACGCGGGGACGATCACGTCCCGCTCGCGCTCGGCCAGGCTGAGGAATGCGCGTTGCAGATTCGCCAGCCGGTCGTCGAGGTCGTCGATCGCCTCGCGGACCCAGAGCCGGACGTCGGTGACGACCTGGTCGTTGCGGCTGCGGGCAGTATGGAGCTTCCGGCCCAGGTCGCCCAACTTGCGGATGAGGGCGGCCTCGATGTGAGTGTGGATGTCCTCAAGTGAGGTCTTGTACTCCATCCGCCCCTGCTCGATGTCGGCGCGGATCTCGTCGAGGGCCGCGACGATCCCCTCGGCCGCGGCCGGCGTGAGGATGCCGACCTCGGCGAGCATCCGGGCGTGGGCCTGGCTGGCCCGGACGTCCTGGGGGTAGAGCCGCTGGTCGAAGCTGATCGACTCGGTGAATTGCTCGACGAGGCGGTCGGTCGGTGCCGAGAACCGCCCGCCCCAGGTCTTCTGGCTCATGGACCGGCCTAGGGGGCGAAAAAACGAGCAAAGGGGCCGCGCCCCGGACGTCCCGGCGGCGAACCGGCCCCTCGAAGAAATGGCATTGTACGAGGTCAGACCACCGAAAACTCACCGGACGGAACCGCTGGACCAATTGGCCGAAACCGGGTCGGCGCCATTCCCTCCCGAACCCGCAAGGCTCGGAAAGTCCCTATCCACCGCGGCTTACGCCAGCGGCCTCACTCGCGGACAAGTTATTCAGGTCCCTTCGGCCATCGACCTTTCCCAGGGCGAGGCGACGGAAAAACCGTTTAAACCGATACACCCGGCACTGCCGATATATCCCCTACGATCCGCACCCACACACCCACAGGTCGGGGGATCACATGGCACGCAGACAATGGGCCGCCACGATGGCAGCGCTCGGATTGATCGGCTGGTCAACCGGGAAGATACAAGCCCAGACCCCCGGCCAGCCGGAGGTCGAGGTCGGTGCTTCTTACCCGGTGGCACTCCCACCTCCGAGTCCGCCACCTTCGTCCTCGCCGCCCGCGACCGCACCGCTCACGGTCGTGCCGCCGACCCAGTTGACCGGTTCGAATGGCCGCCCAGCACCCACGACGGGGACCCCCGCGCCCATTGCGATGCTCCCGGCCACCGACGCGCCGGCCGACTCGTCGCCGAAGTCGCTCGCGGGTCTGGAGCCGACCGAGCTCGAGAAACTCATCGACGAACGACTCAAGGCCAAGCTCGCGGAGATCGAAGCCAAAAAGAAGGCCGATGCCGAGAAAAAGGCCGCCGAGGGCGCCGTGGTCGGTGACGACCTCAACATGAATGTGACCTGGGATTGGGGTGGGTTCCGCTACAAGACGGCAGACGAGGCGTTCAGCGTCCACTTCGGCGGCCGGCTCATGTACGACGGCGTCTGGTGGGACCAATCGCCCGGTCTCAAACGGCCGGCGACGCTGGCGAGGACCTCGCCGCTGTTCGGCCGGACGGGTCTCGGCACTGGGATTGGCGATCTGCAGGACGGGTTCTTCATCCGCCGGGCCCGCGTGGTCGGCGACGGCACGATCTACCAAACCGTCGAGTTCAAGGTCGAGTTCGACTTCGAGAATCTCAACAGCCTGACGTTCGACGAAATGTACGTCGGCATGAAAGACTTACCGTTCATTGACGCGGTTCGCATCGGTCAGGTGCACGTGCCGTTCGGACTGGAAGCGTACACGAGCAGCCGGTGGCAGCCGCTGTTCGAGCGCTCACCGCTGTTCGACGCCTTCTACCAGGAATTCGCGCCGGGCATCTTCCTGAATGAGACCTTCCTCGATCAACGAATCACCGCCCAGCAGATGTTCCACCGGATCGACGCCTTCAGCCAGTTCAACGGCGCTTCGTTCGGCGACGGCAAGTACGCGTTCACCGCGCGGGTGAGCGGGCTGCCGATTTACGAGGACGACGGGCGCTACCTGATGCACCTCGGCGCCGCATACCAATTCCGCAACGGCTCGACTCCCGCCGACTTCAACAACGGCACCGTGATCGCCGTACTACCGCCCGTGACGGTAACGGAGAACTCGGACCTCGTGCGCTTCCGCGCCCGGCCGGGCCTTCGCGACGGCATCGGCCTCGAGGGCAATTCCTCCCGCGTGGTGGATACCGGAAACATCATCGCGGATCACGTTCAGTCCGTGAACTTCGAGTACCTCGCCTACGCCGGCTCCGCCTGGGTCCAGGCCGAATGGTGTTGCGCCTACGTGAACGACGCCGTCTTCCCGGCTTCGGCCGCCGGCAGGCGCCGGGGTACCCTCCAGTTCAGCGGCGCCTATGCGATGGTCGGCTATTTCCTCACCGGCGAAGTCCGCGGCTATGACAAACGCCTCGGCAAGTACGACCGCGTCAAGCCGATCGAGCCATTCTTCCTGGTTCATGACGAGAACGGCGACGTCGCCTGTGGCCTGGGGGCGTGGGAACTGGTTTACCGATACGCCTACATCGATCTGAACGACGATGACCTGATCGGCGGCCGCTACGGCGAACACACCGTCGGCATCAACTGGTACTGGAACTCGAACGTCAAGCTTCAATTGAACTACATCAACGGGCAGCGAATGCTGCCGCGGGGCGCCAACAGCGGAACCGTGCAAGGGCTCGGCGTCCGGGCGGTGTTGGAGTTCTGACCCCGAGTGCAGCCGATATAGGAGTGGTGGCCGCGGACTTGCCGATTGGCTTGTCCAAGGATCGAATCCACGAAGGAGACAAGCTGTGAGATCGATGTTTCTGTCCGCCGCGGCGTGCCTGTTCGCCGCGACGACGGCGCTGGCACAGCCGCCGGTGGCCACTCTTCCGCCGACGGGATTGCCGATGGTGTCGGGCCCGGTGCAGCCGGTTGGCGCGACAAGCGCTGTGGGCTCTTGCTTCACCGGCAAGTGCGGACACGGCGCTCCCTGCACACCGGAGTTCAAGCCAGGCAAGAAGACCGTCTACTCGACGGTCACGCGTGATATCTGCCTGCCGAGTCGGTCGTTTTGCGACATCCTGTTGAAAAAGTGCTGCTTGTCGGACGATTGTGAAAGCGCCCCGACGGGTGAAACGCGGACCAAGACTCTGCTCGTGAAGAAACTCGTCCCGAATTGCGACGAGGGGTGCTGCGCGGGCCACAAGTAAGCGATAGCAGGCCAGTGACAGGCGAAAGGGGTCAGGGCACATGTCCCATGGGACATGTACCCTGACCCCGGACCCCGTTTTTGCCGAAGTCCCAAGTCGCGGTGTTGCCGCGGCTCAAAAGAGGAAAGGGGCCGCGCCCCGGAACGGCCCGGCGGCGGAACGGCCTCCGGCGAAAACGGTGTTGTATAGACGCGGGCGACGCCGGGTTAACCGTTCGTCGTCCCCAACTCAGACGAACTTCACGAAATCCCCACGAAATTCGTTGTTCCTAGCATCCCCCGGCCCGAACAACCGATGAACCCGAGACGTCCGGCAATCTCTCTCACTCTCGGGGCGAGCGACCGATACGAACCCGGTCATGGGCCGTCGCGCTGACGGCCGTTGGACTCGTCGGGGCGACCGCCCGCGCTCAAACCGCAATCCAACCCGTCGCCGTTCGGCCGCCGCCTGTGCCACTGGCCCCGCCGGC
>DATFWZ010000165.1:0-10704 GCA_035258765.1 Gemmataceae bacterium | reverse complement strand
TGTGACACGGCAGCCGCGGCCACGGTTGCGGCTAGCCCAACGAGGCAGAGGCCCCAGCGTAGTGGGATCAGCGCGCGAAAGCTCGCGGCCGCCCAGGAGAAGGCGTCGGGACCGCTTGGTGGCGATGCCAGGAGTGCGGGCCGCAAGGGTTAGCCTCTCGCCAGCTCCGTCCAAAGTGCCTTGTAGTACCGCAGCATTTCTTCCCCGCTGGCCACGTCCGGCGGCGTCCGGCCCACCTCGATCAGCGTGTACCGGTCGTAACCGGCCTCGCGCAGCAGTCGGAACAGTTCCCGGTAGGGGTAGGCACCTGAGGCGTCCTTGTAGATTTCGTTGATGTGACAGGACTTGATCCACGGCTTTAGCAGATCGAACGCGGCCTTGACCGACCCGTCCTTCACGTCCGTGGCATTGGAGTTCCAGGTCAGGCCGACGCTTTTGTGGCCACAATGCTCCATGATTGTCTTCATGTTGGCCGGTTCCTGTGTCCCGGCCCCGTGGACCTCGACCCAGATTTCGACCCCGTAGTCCGCGGCCGCCTTCCCGCATTCGATGAGCGCCTTGCCGATCTGCTCCAGCGTCTTTTCGACCGCGACTTGCTTGGGCAGCCCATTCGGCCGGACCTTGACCCCAGTCCCGCCCAGGTCGTGAACCAGTTTGGCGAACTCCTGGCACGTCGCAATGTTCTTCTTCACCACCGCGGGGTCTACCGCTTGAAACTCGCAGACACTCCCGCACCCCCAAAAGATGATGCCACTGTCGGCAAAGCGCTTCTTCACTTCCTCCCGTTGGTCGGCGGAGAGGGTCGGCTCGACGCCGTGCTTGTGGGTCGTCCGGCACTCGACCGCGGCGATCCCGACCGTCTTGCATACCTTCAGGATCGTTGGCAGATCCCATTGGGCAGCCACGTTGTACGTGACCATCCCGAGCCGGAATGGCGGCGGGTTGAGGGCGGGCTTGGTGGTTTGGGCCTGAGCGGGGGCCAGGGCGCCGCTCGCGGCGGTGGCGGCCGAGGCGGCCAGGAACTGGCGACGGGTCGGGGTCATGGCGCGCTCCGGATGGTTCGGGTGACCCCGTCATCATGCCGGTCGGGTCCTTCAGAAGCAACGATGATAATGCGGTGTGACAGGATTCGACGCATCGCGGCGCTCCTGCGGACCGGCGAGGCGCGCAGTTTTGGCCGGGGCGTAAACGCTCAGGCGCGACACCGGATGCCGTTCCGAAGCCGAATAAAAGGCTAGACTGCAATACCTTCCCGCGGCCCTTGCTGGCTGCCTCGGCCTTTGGGAACCCGCCTGACCATGCCCAACCTCGCCCGGACCACATCGCCACACGCGCGCGAGTTCATTCGCACCGGGTGGGTCTGCCTTCTCGCGCTTTTGGTCCTTCCGGGACCCCTCTACGCACAGTCCGTCGGCGGGTACGAGACGGTCGCCGGCGGGACCGTCGCCCTCCTACTGGTCAGCCTGGTTGGCCTCGTCGTGCTGCGTGGCCGCGTCCGACGGCAGTCGGCCCTGGTCCGCGCCGCGGTTGATGCCGAGGCCGAAATGGCGCAGCGGCACCGTGATCTGATCGAATCCGCCAACGACGTCATCTTCCGGTTGGACGACAGTGGCCGCGTCACCGATTGGAACCGCGCCGGCGAGCGGCTGCTCGGGTTCGATCGGGCGTCGGTGGTCGGTCGACCCTTATCCGATTTCGCGACCCCCGGCGGACTGGCGGCCGCCGAGGCCCTGATCGGCGACGGCCCGCCGACCCGCGAACTGGCGCTCCGGTCCAAGGCCGGACGCGACCTGTGCCTGGAAGTCAGCGTTCACCCACTCGCCACGGACAGCCGACCTCGCGGCGTGGAAGGAATTGGCCGAGACGTCACGGAGCGGAAGCGGTTGGAAGAGCAGCTCCGGCACTCGCAGAAGATGGAGGCGATCGGACACCTGGCTGGCGGCGTCGCTCACGACTTCAACAACCTGCTCACCGTCATCAACGGGAACTGCGAACTCCTGCTGCGCGAAACGGCGCCGGACGATTCGCGTCGGGCGTTCATCGAGGAGGTGAAGGCCGCGGGCACGCAGGCCGCCGCCGTGACTCGTCAGCTCCTCGCGTTCGGCCGCAAAACCGTGCTGGCCCCGAAGACACTGGACTTGAACGGAGTCGTGGGCGGGCTCGGCCAGGTCCTCCGGCGACTGCTCGGCGAGCCGATCACACTGCACATCGAACTGGACCCCGGGCTCGACCGGATCCGGGCGGACCTCGCCTCGTTGGAGCAAGTGATCTTGAACCTGGCGGTCAACGCCCGCGATGCGATGCCGAACGGCGGCGTGCTCACAATCCGGACGGAAACGTTGGACCGCCGGTGGGTCCGCCTGACCTTCGGCGATACCGGTGTGGGGATGGACGGCGCCACTTTGGCCCGGATCTTCGAGCCGTACTTCACCACCAAGCCGACCGGACATGGCACCGGGCTCGGGCTGGCCATGGTACAGGGGGTGGTCGAGCAGAGCGGGGGCCGGATCCAGGTGGATAGCGCCCGCGGGTGTGGGGCGATCTTCAAACTCGACTTCCCGGCGCTTCCCGCCGACTCCCCGGGCAGCTCGCCGGTCTCCGACGGCGGCTCGTCCACCCCCGTGCCCGGGCACCGCGAGGTCGTCCTCCTGGTCGAAGACGAGCCGGCCGTCCAGCTCCTGGAGCGGCGCGTTCTGGAGGGCGGTCGGTATCGGGTGCTGACCGCGGGCAGCGGCGAGGAGGCGCTCGTCTTACTCGACAAGGAGCTGGGCCGAATTGATCTCTTGGTGACCGACGTCGTGATGCCGGGAATGACCGGCCGAGAGCTAGCCGAGGAGGCGACCCGGCGGAGGCCGGGGTTGCGCACGCTTTTCCTTTCCGGCTACACTCCGGACGAGGTTCTACGCCAGGGAGTCCGCGCCGAGGAGGCGCATTTCCTCCAGAAACCCTTTACGCCCTCCACGCTCTTGAAGAAGGTCCGCGAGATGCTCGCCGGCGGCACGTAATCCGGATGCAGGCGACCCGCGACGACGAGCGCCCAGGCTGTCAGAGTCAAGCCAATAACGGGCCAGAAGAGGGTTGGTATTCTGCCAAACCACGGCCCCCGGATCGCCAACTCGACGCTGAGGATCATCCCCCCGGCCGCAAGGACGGCGAAGTCCTTTCGCCAGGTGGTGGCGTCACGCAATGTGATTGCGAGCGCCACGCACCCCGGCGCCAACAGCGGTACGAACCACCGAATCGACAGGCACAGTCCGGACAAGTTTCGCGATGTCGCCGCGTACAGCAACCACGTGCCGACCGCCCAGGCCGCCAGCACGACGAGGGCCGGCCGCTCCGAAGACCCGCGACGCAATAGCCACGGCAGCGCGACGATCGCCAGCAACAATGGCGGCCAGTACAGGAGAAATCCCTTTCGCCCGAAGAGCAGATCGAACGCGTACAGCACCGCCCGACCCGGGGACGAGTGGTTCCACGCCCCGGTCATGGTCGTGGCGTCGAACTGGCTCCCGGGCCAGCGGAGGAAGGCCGGGTTGGCGTTGGCGGGCGCGAGTGTGCCGGCGATGTCATAGGTGATCGCGTGGTGGGCCGCGACGAACGGAACCGCAGCCACGACAAACTCGGCCGCCCGACCGAGGGCCGGCCAGGTGAACGGCCGCCCGCCATTCCACGCCACGAATCCGAACGCGGCGAGCATCATCGGCGGCCCGGCGCCGAGGTCAATCGCGTAACCCAGCCCGGCGAGCAGGCCGAGCCACGCGGCGCGGAGGCGCGTTATCGGCCCAGGGCGGACCACCGCCTCGCAGACCGCGGCGCCGACGCCCAGAAGCAGAATGTGATTGTTCACGTGCCCGGCGTAGGCGAGGGCCAGACTGCCGAGTGCGAACGACACGGTCAGCAGAGTGTCCCATGGCGCCGGGACGCCGAGGTGGCGCGTGATCCGGCCAACACAGAACGCGGCCAGGACGAGCGGCAGCCCGGCGAACGCCCATGTCAGGAACCGCGCGAACCAGTCGGCGCGCTCCGCCGCGGATGGCCCGCCGGCCCACCGCCACACCTGGTAAACGCCCGCCATCAGGACAGCCGGGACCGGCGACTTGTCCGAGTAATACGCCCCGTCAATCAGCAGCTTGTCGAACGTCCCGTACTTGTTCATCTCCTGGTGCGGCCCATAGGGATGCGGCGCCCCCGGCGCGACGGGATCTGGAAACCGGACGTAAATGGAGTCGTCGATCCGGAACGTGTGATGGTCCACGAGCGACTCGACGGCCGCCAGGCGGCTGCCGTCGTTCCAGCCGCCCGCGTACGGCCGGGCGACGACCGCGGCGAGCGCTGCCGTAATGAGGAGGATCCCTCCGTGTCCGCGTCTGCGCATGCTGCGCCTTCCCGGTCACACGTCCGTGCCATCCGGAGCCGCGCGGGGGTATACTCTCGGCAAGCTGGCGAATCAAGGCAGCTTGACGTCACCCGCGGCCCCGTCCTACCGTAACCGGGCCACCGCGCGGAGCTCCCATGGCCCTGCAAGACACGTTCAAGGCAGTCCCGACTCAGGACGAGCTGGCCGCGATGAACCGCGACCTGCGCTTTCACCCGGTTGTCAACCCGACACCGAAGGCGCTCACCCCCGAGCAAGTCGAGCGCTTCAACCGCGACGGATACCTGAAGCCGTTCCGCATTTTCGATGCAACCGAGGCGGCCGACCTCCGCGCCTACTTCGACCGTCTCCTAGCCAAGGTCCTGGCCGCCGGCGGAAACAGCTACTCTATTAGCACGGCCCATGCCAAGTACGGACGGGCATTCGACGTCCTGACGCACCCGCGGATCATCCGCCTGGTCAAGGACCTGCTGGGCGAAAACGTAATCGCGTGGGGGTCGCATTTCTTCTGCAAGATGCCTAAGGACGGGAAGACGGTTTCCTGGCACCAGGACGCGAGCTACTGGCCACTGACCCCGACCAAGGCCGTGACCGCGTGGCTGGCGATCGACGACGCGGACCGCGGGAACGCGTGCATGAAGTTCATCCCCGGGTCGCACCACTACGGGCACCTCACGTACAAGCTGAGCGAGGACAGCGAGTCCAACATCCTGGACCAGACAGTCGAGAACGCGGAAGGAATTGGGCCACCCGTGTTCGACGAGTTGAAGGCCGGGGAGTGCTCGATCCACTCCGATTTGCTCCTGCACGGGTCGGAGGCGAACACATCCGACCGGCGGCGGTGCGGGTTGACCCTCCGGTATTGTTCGGCCGAGGTGGTGGCTGGGCTCGGGTGGTACGACAAGGGGATCTGGGTAAGTGGGCGGGCCGCCCCGGGGACGTGGGCCAATCGCCCGCGGCCGGAAGGGGATTAGAGAGGCGGAGTTCCCGGGATCAGTTGAACCAGCCGCAGGCCGAAGCGTGAGCGAGGTCGCCGTAAGTGAAAACGGAGGACATTGACGAGACACCGCGGCCTCGCTCACGCTTCGGCCTGCGGCTTATCGGCCCGCTCCCTCGTGCTTCGGTCCGGCGCTCGCGGTTCGGCAATACGTCGGCGATCAGTATCGCGGCACGGTCGCATCAATGAGGAGACTCCAGGCCTCGATGCCGCCGGTGAGGGAATGCGCCTCCGGGAAGCCGTGGGCCTCCAGGATCGCCGCCCCGGACAGGCTCCGGATCCCGTGATGACAGTACACGACAACCGTCGCCCCGGGCGGCGGTTCGACCTCGCCGATCCGGTGCGAAAGCTCGCCCAGCGGGATCAAGACGCTGTCCGGCAGTCGCGAGTGCTCGTGCTCCCACGGCTCGCGGACGTCGAGCAGATAAACCGGTTCACTGGCCCGGAGTTTCTCCGCCAGAGATTCTGGACGTATTTGTCGGGGCATGTCACTCGTCCGCGATGTCCGGTAGGTTCAACTGCCGCAGGTATTCGCGCTCCTTGCGCCGCATCTCACTCGCGCCTCGCGGCGTCCCGTCGTCAAAACCGCACAGGTGCAGCACACCGTGGATCACGTAGAGGCAAAGCTCGGTGTTCACATCATGTCCACGATCGCTGGCCTCGCGCTGCGCCACGTCGACGCCGATCACGACCTCGCCTTCCAGCTTCCTCGCCCCGCGACCACTCAACGGGAAGGTAATCACGTCCGTCGGTCCCTCGTGGTCCAGAAACCGCTGGTTCAACCCTGCGATGGTCGCGTCGTCCACGAACGCGAGGCTCACCTTTGCCTCTTTCACCCCCTCCCCGGCCAGGACCGTCCGGGCGGACTCCTTGAGCCGGGCGTATTCGAGCGGGACGTTCTCCTGCGGGCTCGCGATCGAAACGCCGATCATTCCTTGTCCCCTTCCGACAGAGCGGCCAGCGGCAGCGGCTCGAGCCCAAGCGGCTCGCGGGCCCGGTTGACCTCGCCCATGAGGAAGGTCCGCGTCGCCATGTGGTCCGCGAGCGTGGCCGGGTCCACCGTGAACGGGCCGATAAACCCGATCCGAATCGGCCGCCAGAAGTCAAACTTCTTGTTTTTCGTCGGCGGCCCCCCCTTGTAGGAGAAGTAGCTGCCCCAGTTCCCGTCGATCCAGCAGGCGTATACGGGAGTTGACGGGCGGTCGTGGAGGATTTGCCACACGCCGCGACCGAACCGCCGCAGCGGCACCTCTTGCTTCCGCCGCAGGTAACCCTCGGGGAACAGGATAATGCTCTCCCCCCGGTCGAGCGCCGCGACGGCCTCCCGTAGCTCCGGGGCGTCGCGTCGGACGGTGGACTCCGGCACCCGGATCGCCTTGACGATCTTTCGCATGAGCCAGCTCAGGACGGGCAGGTCATAGAAACGGCTGGTCATCATCGGCGTGCTCGGGGCGGGAAGGACTTTTGCGACGAACAGCGGATCGAACCACGCGGCGTGGTTGCCGATCACCAGGCACGGCCCGTGGGTTGGCAAGCGCTCGAGCCCGGGCCCCGTCGCCCGGATCCGGTAGGCGGGCCAGATGATCGCCTCGGCCGTCCCTTCCAGCGCGGGCCGGAAGAAAGCGATGATGGCGCCGCCGGCGGCCAGGGCCGACACGACAACGAGCACGGTCAAGAGTGCGTCCCAACTCCCCGCCCCCGGCGGAAGTGACACGAGAAGGCCCGCCAGGCCCAAGCTCGCTACGCACCATGCGCCGACGACCAGTCCGGCCGCGACGCCGTGATGTTTGGGCGTCGACCACGACAGATACCAGCTCAAGAGCGGCGTGAACGTCGCGCCCAGGCACAGGCCGAGCCCGACCAGCGGTCCTGCCCACGATTCGCCGAACCGCAGCCACAATGCACACGCCAACGCAGCGATACCGGCAAACGGAATGAGCCAGGCGTGGCGGAACGCGTGCCGGTTGATCGCGGCGAGAATTATTCCGCCAAGGAGGGCCGCCGCGAATCGAAGCGTCGAGTCGCGGGCGGTCGCATCGGCTTCCGGCGCCGTGTCGGCCGCGGACAGCCGGATGGCACCGATGACGCAAGCCATCGCGACGAAGGACCACAGAACCAGCCCGACCAACGCACTCCCGGCCCGCGGTTGACGCATTGTGTCCCGGGTGCCCGCCAGGAACGGCCGCACCAGGCCCTCGCGGAGCGACAGCGGCTCGGCGGGCTCGAAGCCGGCGCCGATCGCGGCGATCAGCGCCACGGCGGCCCCGAGCAACGCGAAGGAGACCGCCGACCCGGCCCGGTCGATCGCCACCCAGTAACCGCAGACGAGCCCGCCGAAGGCGGCGAATGTCAACAACACAACGACGGTCGGCAGACGCAGCCGCGTGACCCCGGCGATCGCCGGAGCCAGGGCGATGACGGCCGCGGCCGCGAAAGACGCTTCCAGGGCCAGCACGCCGGCGCAGCTCAGCCAGGCCGTCTCGCGATCACTTGCCCCGAAGCCGATGACCGCCAGCGCGACGGCGGCACCGATCACAAGAACGCCGCGCGACCATCGCGACCCGGCCAAGGGGCCGATGAGCGGCAAGAGCATCAGGGCGGGGATCGTGGAGAGGCCGAGCCAGGCCGCGAACAGCCCGGATTTGAAATCGGCTTGAACGCCCGGCTGGAGCAGGTTGATCGAATGGTTCACGACGGCCGCGACGGCCGCTGCGTGCGCGAACACAGCGACCCACAGGGCGAGCAGGCGCAGCCGGGCGGCGTGGTGGGACGGCATGGGGCTATTCTGCCCGACGTGAGCAGGCGGACAAGGAGACACGGGGTGAAGTCGCCCCGTTAGCCGCGACGCGGGGCCCGTTAGCCGCGACGCGGAGGCTTTGCGGAGCGGAGCGCGCACGCTCAACGTATCGTGGACCTGATTTAGGCGCCCCGAGAGAAGCGACGTGACGCGCTCGCCTCCGCAAAGTCTCCACGTCGCTCCTGACAGTCGAACGTTACTCGCTGTCCGGCGTCACCCGCGACTTGATCCCGATCAGCACCGGGTACTCCTCGACCGGGCTGACCACCCGAAACCCGACCCACTCGCCCGGGGCCAGCCACCAGATGCTCTGCGGGAACTGCGGGTCCAATTTGAGCCACTTCTTGTCCGAACCCAGCCGGGCGGCGCTACGGCAGTCCGCGGCCGGTGAGCAGTAACACCCGCCGCGGGCCACGTGCGAGAACCGCCGGTCGGTCGGCGGCTTCACCGGGCCAAGAATCGTCTTCGTCGGGGGAAATGTCGCGTACCTTTCCGCGTCGTAGTTGTCCAGGCACCACTCGCGGACGTTGCCGTGCATGTCGTGGATGCCCCAGGCATTCGGCTTCTTCGTCCCGACCAGGTGTGTCTGCCCGGGCATTGGAAACTCCTTCGTGCCCGAATTCTTGATGTACCAGGCGTAGTCGCCGAGCTTGTCGGGGTCGTCGCCGAATCCGTACGCGGTGTCGGTCCCGGCCCGGCAGGCGTATTCCCACTCGGCCTCGGTCGGCAGCCGGTAGATCCGGCCGGTCTTCTTCGACAGCCACTCGCAGTACTTCATCGCGGCGTGGTGCGTCATGTTAAACGCCGGGTAGCCGCTCTCGCCGAACCCGTAGGTCTCGTCGATGTACGGCCCGGTCGGCTTGGTGACGGCGTCGGCTGCCTTTTCCCGGTCCGCGATGTTCCGTTTCGCCACTTCGTCGCCCAGCGGCTGGACCCTGAAGTAGAGCTGGAACTCGTCCCAGGTGACCTCGCACTTGCCGATCCAGAACGGGCGCAGGTGCACCTTCCGCTGCGGGCCCTCGTCGTCGCGGCGTCTGACCTCGACCTTTGGGCTGCCAATCGTGAACGTCCCCCCAGGGACCGCGATCATGGTGAACTTTACTTTGCTGCCGGGGATCGTCTCGACGTAGTTGAAGTGGCCGGCGCTGCCGGAGCCCTCGCGGTGGTCGGCGGGAAGTGGGGGGGCGGCCAAGACGAGGAGCAATGGAAAGAACATTGCGAGCATTCCGATTACAAAATCCGGCGGAGCCCGACGCGCCAAGCGAGGGCGACGTTCGCGTCGTCTTCGCTTCGCGCGTCGGCCTCCGGCTCACTTGCCGATGCAGAACCGGCTGAAGATCCGGTCGAGCAGGTCGTCCGTGTATATGGCCCCGACCATCTCGCCAAGTTGATCGAGCGCGAGGCGCAATTCAAGGGCCAAAAGTTCCGCGGGCTCGTCGAAGAGGACGACGTGGTGCGCCGCCCGCAAGTGGTTGAGGGCCTTGTCCACGTGATGCCGGCACCGGCTCAGGCCCGGGGCCAGGGCCGGGGCACGGGCCGCCTTCGCGCGTTCCGCGAGCGTGCGGCGCAGGTCGGCGATGCCGCGACCGGTCTTGGCACTGGTTTTCAGCTGATCGGACTCGACGTCCGCCAGGTCCACTTTTGTCAGCACGACGACCGGCGAGCTGAGCGGCGTCAGCCGCCCGATTCTGTCATCATCGGGCGGCTGACGCCGCTCCGCTCGCCATTCGCTTGCCTCTACGCACCAGAGCACGAGGTCCGCCTTGGCCGCCTGTTCGCGACCGAGCCGCTGCGCCTGGGACTCAATCTCGCCGGTCGCCTCCTGCCACCCGGCGGTATCGATCAGCTCGACGTTCGTCCCCTGTAGAGTGACGGACCGCGTCACGTAGTCGCGGGTCGTCCCCGGCCGCGGGCTGACAATGGCGGCCGGCACACCCGCGAGGGCGTTGAACAGACTGCTCTTGCCCGCGTTCGGCCGGCCGACCAGGACGACGCGGAACGACCGGCCACTCACCCCGCGGTCCGCGAGCTGCTTCTGCAGGTTGGTGAGCTGAGCCATGCCCTTGCCGAGCCGCAGCAGGATGTCGCGCTTGTCCACGAACTCGATGTGCTCTTCCGTGAAGTCGAGCCCGGCCTCGACGTCGGCGAGCAGGTTGAGCAGGTCGTCGCGGAGGCCCTGGAGCGGCTGCGTGACCCCGCCCGCGAGCTGGGCGAGGGCCTGCGTCAACTCGTTTTCGGTCCCCGCCTCGACGACCGCGAGCACGGCTTCGGCCTGGGTCAGGTCCTTCTTGCCGGCGAGGAAGGCCCGCATGGTGAACTCGCCCGGGCGGGCGGCCCGGGCGCCGGCGTTCATCAACTCCGCGATCAATAGGTCCACGAGTGGCGGGGATGAGATCGTGTGAATCTCGACGCAATCCTGACCGGTGTAACTCTTCGGTCCCGGCATGGAGTAGACGTCGGCCGGGAGCGGCGAGTGGAGGCCCGGCAGCCGGAGGTTGCCGCGGGCGATCCCGCGTTGCTCCGGGGTGTTGTCGA
>DATFWZ010000164.1:0-3607 GCA_035258765.1 Gemmataceae bacterium | reverse complement strand
CTAAGCGTCCCGGCCTTCATGTCCGGGACCAGGATGAACCGGTTGGTCGGGTCGAGGCAGATATCAGCGGCCGATTCAAACCCCTCCGCCAGGAGGACCGGCTTTGCGCCCGGCCGGGGAATCACCCACACCTTCCCCGCCTGAAAATCACTCACATACAGCCGCCCGAAGCGGTCGAAGATCACACCGTCGGCAAATCCGAATCCCTCGGCCAGCTTTTCGGTCGTCCCGTCGGCGATCTTCATTCGGTGGAGCTCTCCGGTCGAGGAATCGACGAAGAGTAGATGCATCAGGCTGTCGTGCAGCAACCCATTCGGGACCTTGAGGGCGGGGGTCTTCTTGGCGTCCGCGACGAGCGTGACCTTCCCGCCCTGGCTGATCCGGAAGATGGCCCCGCCGTTGCCCTTCAAGTCGCCGGAGTCGCTGACGTACAAGTTGCCCATCTCGTCCACCGCGATGTCGTTTAGGAAGACGGGCGGGGCCGGGAACGCTTCCGCCGCGGCGAGAACCGTCGTTTTGCCTTTCGGGTCGATGCGCCAGACGCGTTTCTTGTCGGTCACGAAGAGGAACTGTCGGAAGGCGACGATCCCCTTGGGGTCGTCCAGCTTGGTCGCGAACGGGACGGCCTTGTCACCCTGGATCACCATGACCGCGCCGTCGCCGTCGGTGTCGAACTCGCCGATGGTGGTAACGTAGATGCGGCCGTCGAGCCCAACGGCGGCCGACTCCGGATTCTTGAGCCCGGTGACCAGGGGCTTGGGCGGGGCGGCCGCGACCGCGCCCTGAGCGACGACGGCGCTGAGGATCAGCCAGCAAGCGCGTTTCAAGACAGGACCTCCACGGGACGGGCGAATGCGTGGGCGAGCGCCCCGCGGAAGTGTGGTATACGACTCGGACGGTGAAGTGGGACGGTCCCGGGCGGCCGGCGTCAATCTCCGGCGCCGACCTCGGTGGCGGCACTGTCGAGGACGAGGTGCGCCTCCGCGTCGCGGAACCCGCGGAGGGCCCCGAGCAATGCGGCCGCGTGCGTCCGCAGTTCCTCCTCGTCATCAGCGTGGCCGGCGGCGGCCTGGGCCAGGCCCTCGGCGTCGTGCACGAGATATCCCAGCTGCTCGTGCAACCGGTCCTCCTCGCGCGCCAGGGACGGACGGTGGACCCGCTCGGACTCGTCGAGCAGGCCGCCGCGCTGCCCGAGGGCTTCGAAGTGCGCATGCAGGCCGAGCTCGATTCGCTCGAGCACGGTCGCCAGACCCGCGCGGTCCAGCGGATGGCTGTCCAGAATCTGAGTGAGTTCCTCGAGATCGGCAACAGTCGGATGGTCGGTGGCGGTCATCGCGCAAACCTCCGGTTCGCCGCGAACGTTGCGGCGGCCGGGAAGTAGCAAATCTGGTGCCCTAGGTTGCTGAAGTGGCGCCGACGCCCAGCTGATGCAACGTTGGCGACGACCGTCGCTAATCGTCAATGGGCGGCTGTCCACCCCTCGGTGGCGGCGGCTCGGGCGGGAAGAAAGCCGGCTCAGCGTCCTCGTCCATTTCACGGTGCGCCGGCGGAGGTGCCGCCGCCGGGGGCGGGGCCTTGACGATGGAGTACCACGCCCCGATTCCGAGGCCGATCACCGCCAGGGCAATGAACACAAATCCGCCCGCCATCAACCCGAGCACCAGCCCCGTGTTGCGGTGCACCGCCGCGGTCGGCAGCCTGGCGTCGCACCGTGGGCAGTAGTTCCGCTTGCCCAGCCGGTCGTCCGCGAGTTTCACGGTCGCGTTGCATTCGTCACACTTGAATCGGACCGACATCGTAGGTTCCGTGGGGAAGAGCCGCGCCTATTACGGCAAGGGCCTGACTTTAGCCGGACCGCGCGTCCGGCACAAGTGTATGAGGCCCGTCGCGTTCCGCCGGGTCCGAGTTTTCAGAGGCGCGGGCCCTCAGCAACTGCTCGGCGGCCCGGTACCTCGTCGTGACCGCCGGCTGCGGGAAGAGGCCGCCGCCGAGGATGAGGACCGTCAAAGTGAGCACGGCAATTCGCTCCCGGGGCGTGATTCCGAGCGAGATTGCTGAAGGATGCCGCGTTCCCGTGAACAGTAGGAAATAGGCCCGCAGTACCGCGATTCCGTTTAACGCCCCGGCCGCCACCACCGCGACCCCGACCGCCGGGTCGACACCGACCGCCCCGTGGACGAGCATTTCCGCCCCGACGAACCCGACCGTCCCCGGAAAGCCCACGCTCGCCAGCCCGGTCAGCAGGAAGCAGACCGCAAGCGACGGCGAATGGTCGTACAGGCCGTGGTACCGAGCCAGCGACAGCCGGCCGAAACGGGCCTCCAGGGCCCTCAAGGTGAGCCCGAACCCGCCGAGTGCCAATAGGACCGACGACCAGACGTTGAGGCCCCCGGCCAGGCTCACCGGGTGTATCATTTCCAGCCCGACAACGACCAGTGAGCCATGGCTCAGGAACAGGAAGGCGAAGAAGCGGCGGGCGTCACGCTGGACGGTCGCCATGGCCGCAGAATACACGGCCGTGACCAGGGCGGCGATTCCGAGTACGCGGAGCGCCCAGTCCGGCGACACCGGTACCAGAAGACGGGCCGCCGCGTATGCGCCCGTGAGCGGGGCGACGAACAGCAACCCGATCCCGAATGACGCGTGCTCGAACCAATCGGTGACCCAGGCGTGCACCGGAACCGTGCCACATCGAACCATCACTGCGACCAGCAAGGCGATCGCGGCGACTGCTGATTGCGCTCGCAGCCCACCATCCGCGGCCGGTTCGAGCAAGGCCCGACCCGCCGCGAGTAACGCGACGAAGACGAGCATGTGCAGCCCGTAGACGCGGACCGGCTTCGCGCGATTGACCAGTTCCACGAGCGGTGGGAGAACTCCCGCGGCAAGGAGCGACACCAACAGCCACGCGTCGGCGCATCCGAACGTGGCCAGGGCGATCGCCTCGGTCACCAGCGACCAGGTCGCCGAGAATTGACGGATCCGCGTCCGCGGGGTCGCCAGGGCTGTGAGAAAGTGCAAAAGGGCGACCAGCGGCAAGAGCAGTGCGTTGAGGTCATCCACCGCGAGGATCATCCCACGGGCGCCCCACACGCTCGATTTTTGGGCCGGAGTGTGAAGGTAGAAGGCGGCGCTCGCGGCAAGCGTCGCGGCCAGGGTTCCGGCGGAGAAGGCCAGACCACACCGGGCCGCCCGCCACGGGTCGCGGAGGCGGCCCGCGGTGAATGCGCCTGCCAATGCGACCAGGATCGCGATCGCCAGCCAGGTGACGGGGGCGATCATCATGTCAGTTCCTCGATCCGGTCCGCCATCGGCGTGCCGTCGTGCGACTCGCGGGACGGGCGCCCGGCGAGCAGGTCCGTCCACCGCCCCTCGATCGCGTCACACCACCGGAACGCCCGGACGAACGGCGCGACCACGTACTCGGCCAGGAGGGCGTCGAGGTATCCACGCTCCAACGCCAAACGGTATACCCACCGCCTCAGCCCGCCCGACGCGACGCGGTCCAACGGCCCGCCGGCGTGCGGCAAGTGTTCCCCCAATGCGCCCTCGAGCAGGTGGTAGTCGTGCAATAGTGTCGGCGCACGCAGGAACTGGAGGGTCCGCA
>DATFWZ010000163.1:0-5297 GCA_035258765.1 Gemmataceae bacterium | reverse complement strand
GCGGTTGCGCTGGACGGTCATCGGGGCCGGCAGCTTCTTTGGCGCGATGCTGCTGGCCGGGGCGATCTTCTTCCTGTCGTCCGGCAAGGCCCCGCCGATGTCCCTGAGCGACCGCGTGGACGCCCTTCTCGCGGCCGAGGGCAGGGACGCGGCCACGCGCCTGGGCCCCGGAGTCGATCACAGATTGCGCGAGTGGCTCGAAATCCAGTCCGATCCCGCCTTCCCGACCTTGCCGCCAGAACAACAAGCCATCGCCCGCCGCCGGCTCGACGAGGAGCAGGCCTACATTCAGTTTCGCGACGCCCTGGCCGCGATCCCACCCCCCCGCCAGGCGCGCTCCCTCCCGGAGCTCGCGCAAATCGACGCCCGGCTGGCCAAGATGACTCCCCCCGACCCGTACCGTGACGAGTGGGCCCAGACCGAGGCCGTGCAGCTCCGCGACCGGATGTTGACGAAGGAGATCCCGGTCCTCCGGTCGGCCGTCGGGCAACTGACGCAGTACTTTTTCAACCTGAAGAACCGGGCAGGCAACTTCCTCAACCAGTCGGCCGATCTCAACGCCGAGTGGGAGCAGCGGGTGCGCTCGCTGGGCAAAGCGGCGGAGAAGAACCTCCCGGTCCCGCGGACGGATCCGGTGCTCGGGACCGCGTTCGCGTACGACGAGGTCGCCCTCGCCGAGGGTGACTGGGAGCGGACCTACCGGCGGCTGACGCACGTCCGCGACATGGCCGCCGCGCTCGGGTTAATCGGCGACCCCGCCGGCCCAAAGGCGCCGCTCGCCCCGGCCGAGCCGCTGCCGGATGCGAATATCGCGGAGCTGGCGTCGCGGCACTGGCAGAACCTTAAGATTCATTACCCGGACTACGCGAAGTGGTTGCTCGCGGACGTCCCGGACGTGGTCCGCCCAGATTTCGAGCGTCGGCTGCGGCGGTCGCTTGGGCAAGCGTATCGCGACGGCCAGCGCCTCATCCTCGACCGGCTCAAGGCGATCAACCCAACTGGCCGCGAGATTGCGGCCGACTGGCCGCGTTTGGCCGAGTACCTGCTGTCCGCGCCTCTCCAGGACTGGCGCGAGCTAACCGCGTTCGTCGCGAAGCTCGCCGACCCGTCGGGAGATGACCCAGTGCTCGCGACCGCGTCGTTCCTCCGCCGCGAGTCGTTCGACCTCGACGTGCGCAAGGTGCGGCTGCGGATCCCGGACACGCTGAGCGACGTGATCGTCCGCCCGGCAGGCGACCTGGTGCTCGTCTATCGCAAGGCCGAGGGGGGCGAGGCCCTGCGCGTCACGCTCCGCCCGGACGGGGACCCGCAGCGCGACAAGCAGACGATGGTGTATCAGTTCATCGCGGCCGGCGACGCCCGATTCACTTACCGGCCGGGGGACGCGTTCTCAGCCGAATTGCCGGTGCGAAAGGGCGACCGCGACTTGCGTTTGACCTGGGCCGAGCCGCGGGCCCAGTCATTCCAATTCGAGGCGCTCGTCCGGGAGCCGCGGCTCCACGCGGCGGACCAAAGCTCGCGGGAGGGCGTGACCGCGGAGGGGGTCACGACCGAAGTGACCGACGGCAAGTTCCCGGTCGTGCCGCCGCTCGTACCCGCGGTTCGCCTGGATCGAAATTAGACTGCCGTGTTTCCGAGAGCCAGGTCCAGGACCCAACAGCCGCGGACGTGCGGGCCCCGCCCGCGCCAATGATCGATCAGCGGCTCCTCCGCGCAGCCCGCGTCCATCAGGGCATCGGCAAGGACCGGCAGGCGGTCGAAAGCCCGATCCTCGTAAATTGCCCGGGCCAGGCCGCGAACATCCGCCGTCCGCCAGCAGGAGTCGAAGGCGACGGGGCGAAACGAGTTGCCGAAGATGTCGCGGGCGAGTGTCAGTTGCTTCTGCTCTTCCTTGCGGCGGGCGGCTTCGAACTTGGGCCGGCTGACAGCCGCGAATGCAAACTGTCCATGCTGCGCGGCGGACAAGGCGTCCAGTGGGTTCTTGGCCGAGGCACAATCGAGCGCGCTGAGGATATTGTGCTTGGCCTCGTCCGGGCCGAACTCGTCGCCGAGTTCCCTTCGCACCGCCGCGAGTACGCGACGCGCGGCTTTCATCTCATTCCACGTGACGCCCCCGTCGGCGAAACGCTCGGCCCCTTCGGCGAGAATGTCGAACCGGGGGTCGCGCGCCAGCGTCATGGCCCGGCGACAGCAGGCAACTCCGAACAGTCGCCACCGGCGATGCTGTCGCCAGGCACTCCGGTACAGATCGAGATCGTTTAGCTCCTTCGCCGCCAGCCACTGCGCCTCCGTGATCCGTGGCTTCATCAGGTACGCTCCCGTTTGACACCAAGTACCGACTGGCCTTGACGACCCCGAGTCCAGTGCGAGCGCCAGCCATCGCTGGTCTATCAAAGTGCGGCCCCGGTTAGCCGTTCGACTGCCTCCAGGTATTTGGCCCGGGTCTTCTCGACCACGTCGGACGGAAGTTCAGGGGGCGGGCTGTTCTTGTCCCAGGTCGTGGATTCCAGCCAGTCTCGGACGAATTGCTTGTCGAACGACGGTTGTCCGCGACCGGGCTGGTAGCCGTCCGCGGGCCAGAAGCGCGAACTGTCCGGCGTCAACACTTCGTCGATCAGGATCAACTCGCCCGACGGCAGGCGGCCCCATTCGAACTTGGTATCAGCGATGATCACACCCCGGTCGCGGGCGTAGTTGGCGGCCCGCCGGTAGACGTCGAGGCTCTTGCTGCGCAGCTCGTTCGCGGTCTCCGGCCCGACTGTCGCGGCCATTTCCGCGAATGAGATGTTCTCATCGTGTCCTGTCTCGGCCTTGGTGGAGGGAGTGAAGACCGGCTCCGGGAGCTGCTCGCACTCGCGCAACCCAGGCGGTAGCGGCTCGCCGCAGACGGCCCCGGTCCGACAGTAGTCCTTCCATCCCGACCCGGCCAAATAGCCGCGGACGACGCACTCGATCGGCACGACCTGAGTCTTCCGCACGAGCATCGTCCGCCCGGCGAACTCGTCGCCGCAAAACTCGGTCGGGAAGTCGGCGCGATCCGCACTCAGCAGGTGATTCGGGACTCCGAGCCAACGCAGCCAGAAGAGTGTGAGGGCCGTCAGGACGCGCCCTTTATCAGGGATCGGGGTCGGCAGGACCCAATCGAAAGCACTGATGCGATCCGTGGCGACGATGACAAGGCGGTCGCCGAGGTCGTAGACGTCGCGCACCTTCCCCTGGCGTCGGGGGTAGCCCGGGACGGTGCTTTCGCGCATCGGCGGCATGGATTTCAACTCTGGTGGGGAAAATGCTCGGTCATCGCGGCCTTCATGTCGCGGACGGCCTGGACCATGCCGACGAACACGGCCCGCGAGACGATGCTGTGGCCGATGTTCAACTCCTCAACGCCGCGAATGCGGACCACCGGCTTCACGTTCAGGTAGTTGAGGCCGTGACCCAGGTGAACGTGCAGCCCGAGCCCGACGGCGTGAGCGGCGGCCCTCGTCAGCTGTTCGAGATTCGTCACGTTCGGCGCCTCGGCGTACGTGCCCGTGTGGAACTCGACGGCTGTCGCCCCGACTTTTTTCGCGGCGTCCGCCTGCCGCGCGTCCGGGTCGATGAACAACGCGACCAGGATCCCGACCTGCCGTAGGGCCCGGACGGCGTGTTCTACACTTGCGTAATTGGCGACGACGTCCAACCCGCCCTCGGTCGTTAGCTCTTGTCGTTTTTCCGGGACGAGGGTAGCTTGGTCCGGCTTCGTGCCTACGGCGATCGCGAGGATTTCGTCCGAGCAGGCCATTTCCAGGTTGAGCCCGGTCGGGACTGTCTCGCGGAGCAGATGGACGTCGCGATCCTGGATGTGGCGACGGTCCTCGCGGAGGTGGACAGTGATGCCGTCGGCCCCGCCGAGGAGGGCGAGCGCGGCGGCGGCCACGGGATCGGGCTCCCGCGCCCGCCGGGCCTGGCGGATTGTCGCGACGTGGTCGATGTTGACGCCCAGTCGAATCATCACGGACTCTCCTGTCGGGTCACCGCCGCGGTGTCCGGGTCGGTGTTCCACAGGGACACCGGCAGGGCGGCGGAGGCTCGCGGCCCGACGGAGAGTGTGGCCAGCATTTGCCGGTACCGGGTCGTCTCCCGGCTGATCACCTTGTACAGCAGGACGGCCAGGACGATCGCGATCAACCGCTCCAGGATCGGCGTCAGCACCGGGACCTGGACGAGTAGCAGGTTGAAGAACACGTAGTTGAGAGCGAACAACCCGAAGACAAGCGGCACCAGGAGCTGAGTCGCCCGGCGGACGCGGTACCGCGGGTCCATGTACATGCGGAAAGTAGCGCCGATCTCGCGGAGGACGTCAATCAGGAGCCACGGCCGCCGGCTGCCAGCGGGGCTCAAGACCGCTTTGCCGCCGGGGGCGATCGACGCGGGGATCGGAACCTCGGGCATCGGGGCGGACACCGCGGCCGCGATCTCGCGCCGCTCCTTGATGTCGCCGACGACTAACTCAGCCAACTCGGAGAGCGTGTGCCGCAGCTCGGCCACCTCTCCTTCCAATCGGTGGATGCGGTCGCCGAGGTCGGTCGGGTCGGTGTCACCCGACGACGCGTTCGTGTCCTCGAGGATGGCAGGCGTGCTCATGGCGCCCCCTCCGTCGGGCCGGGCTGCGGGGCGGGAGAGGCCCCGCTACCTGGTTATTCGTCACGATACCGGGGATTATCGGGGCCGACCAGCGGGGCCGAAAACGCGGCCGGGCCCGCCGTTTCCTGGCGGGCCCGGGCGGAAGTGCCTGCGGGGGGACTACTTGATCTTCTCGATGAACGCCTTCAAGGCGCGGGCCCGCACCTTTACGGTCGCCGGCTTGTCCTTCGACACGCCCATCTGCCCGGTGAACGGGTTGCGAACCGGCTTCCCGCCCTTGACGGCCGCTTTGGGAACCGCCGTCAGCTTGGCGATCCCCGGCAGCGTCAGGACGCGGTTGCCTTTCTTGCCGAGGTGCCGGACAGCGAGGTTTTCCAGAGCGCCGAAGAACTTGCGGACGTCCGCCTTCGAGAACCCAGTGTCCTTGGCGACGGAGTCATAGATCTCGGCCTTGGTGATGGACTTGGCTTTGGGGCCCTTCGCCATGTGGTGTTCTCCTCGAAGAAAATAGGGCAAACGGTTGGCAACAATAATGCGAAAGCTACTGGCGGTGGCCGGGAGTGTCAACGAAAACCCGCGGGCGGCCCATGTTTTTTCGGGGTTTGCCATGAGAGGGCGGGCCGAATGCGGTTTTTTGCGGTGAATTCCGGTGCCGGCGGGGCCGGAATTTAACC
>DATFWZ010000162.1:0-9385 GCA_035258765.1 Gemmataceae bacterium | reverse complement strand
ATGCACCCCCGAAGCCAATACCTGCAACACCTCACCCGCCGCACCTTCTTGCGCGACTCGTCTGTCGGCATCGGATCGTTGGCACTCGCGTCGCTTCTCCAAGCCGACTCTCCGGTCGCGAACGCTCCCGGCTCGCCGAATCCGCTCGCTCCGAAGAGGCCGCACTTCCCGGCCAAGGCCAAGCAGGTCATCTACCTGCACCTGTCCGGGGCGCCGCCACACCTGGACCTTTGGGACTACAAGCCGGAGTTGGTCAAACGCTCTGGCCAAAACTGCCCGGACGAGTACACGAAGGGCCGGCGGTTCGCGTTCACTTCCGGGACCCCGAAGCTGCTCGGGACCCCGCGAACGTTCAAGAAGTACGGCAAGGCCGGGATCGAGATGTCTGACGCCATCCCGCACCTGCACGAGATGGCCGACGACCTGTGCGTCATCCGGTCCATGACCACGGACCAGTTCAACCACGCCCCGGCCGAGCTGTTGCTCTACACCGGCTCGCCGCGACAAGGTCGGCCGTCGATGGGCACGTGGGTCACCTACGGGCTCGGCACGGAGAACGAGAACTTGCCCGGGTTCGTCGTGTTGATCTCCAGCGGCGTGCAACCGTCCGGCGGGCAGGGGTGCTGGGGGAGTGGCTTTTTGCCGAGCGTCTTCCAGGGCGTGCAGTGCCGGTCGAAGGGCGACCCGGTCCTGTACGTGTCCGACCCCGCGGGGATGGACCGCGACATGCGCCGGAAGGGCCTCGACGCACTCAAGGACCTGAACGAGCTGCAGGCCAAGGAGCTCGGCCACCCGGAAACGCTCACCCGCATCCAGCAGTACGAGCTCGCGTTTCGGATGCAGACGAGTGTCCCGGAGGCGATGGACCTCTCGAAGGAAGATAAGAAGACGATCGAGATGTACGGGGCCACTCCGGGCGGGGCCTCGTTCGCTAACAACTGCCTCTTGGCCCGGCGGTTGGTCGAGCAGGGCGTCCGATACGTCCAGCTCTTTGACTGGGGCTGGGACTACCACGGCACCAATGCAAATGAGGAGATCCGCGACGGGTTGACAAAAAAGGCCGCCACCATGAGCCAGCCGGTGGCCGCCTTGATCAAGGACCTGAAGCGCAAGGGCCTCTTCGACTCCACACTGATCATCCTGGGCGGGGAGTTTGGTCGCACTCCGTTCCGCGAGGGTCGCACGTCCGGCGGCAACCTGCTGGGCCGCGACCACTACCCGGATTGTTACTCGCTCGTCCTGGCCGGGGCCGGCGTGAAGGCCGGCTACACGCATGGCGAGTCCGACGACCTCGGCTTCTACGTCGCCCGCGACAAGGTGCACGTGCACGACCTGCAGGCGACCATCCTGCACCTGCTCGGGTTCGATCACACGAAGTTGACGTTCCGCTTCCAGGGCCGCGACTACCGGCTCACGGACGTGCACGGGAACGTGGTGAAGGAACTGCTCGCGTGATAGATTGGTCTGATTTGAAGTAAACAGAACACCAAGGAACCGAACGCGGATGACGCGGATGACGCGGGCTTGCGCGGATCAGACAAAGACAGATCTGTTCTGGTTTGATCCGTGTCAATCCGCGTCATCCGCGTCATCCGCGTTCGGTTGCCAAGGTGCCCACCCTGAGATCCACGAACGAGTCGAGAACCGCTGATGCTCTCCCTCCACCGCTCATTGGTCGTGTGTACCGCCCTGGCCCTTTCCGTACCGTCATGGGCAGGGGAGGTCATCACGCAACCGTCGGCCGTCCAGCCGGCCAACGTCCCCGGTGAGAAGGCAAAGCTAGACGCCTTCAACGTCCTCCCCGGGTTCCGGGTCGAGCGCATCTTCAACGTCCCGAAGGACAAGTTCGGGTCGTGGGTCAGCATCACGGTGGACCCGAAGGGCCGGCTCATCACTAGCGACCAGGAGCGGAAGGGACTGTACCGAATCACGCCCCCCAAGATCGGCAGCGACGAGCCGACGAAGGTCGAGCAGCTCGATGTGAAGATCACGGCCGCCCAGGGCTTGCTCTTCGCGTTCGACAGCCTGTACGTGTCGGTGAACGGCGGGCCCGGGAGCGGGCTGTACCGCGTCCCGTACGACAAGGTGGCCGACCGGTTCGGCGAGGTGGTGAAGCTGAAGGCGATTCAGGGCGGCGGCGAGCACGGCCCGCACGCGCTCCGCCTGACGCCCGACGGCAAGTCTATCCTTCTGATGTGCGGCAACCACACCCTCCCGCCGGCCGGGTTCCAGCACAGCCGCGTGCCGCAGAACTGGCAGGAGGACCTGCTCCTACCTCGACAGTGGGACGCCGGCGGCCACGCTCGCGGCATCCTCGCCCCCGGGGGGTACGTCGCGAAGACCGACCCGGACGGCAAGACCTGGGAAATCGTCAGCATCGGCTACCGCAACGCCTACGACATGGCCTTGAACGCGGACGGCGAGTTATTCGGGTACGACTCGGACATGGAATGGGACATGGGCATGCCGTGGTACCGGCCGACGCGGCTCAACCACGCGGTCAGCGGCAGCGAATTCGGCTGGCGGAGCGGGACCGGCGTGTGGCCGAACCACCACGTCGATAGCCTGCCACAGGTGTTGGACATCGGGCCGGGCTCGCCGGTCGGGGTCGAGTTCGGGTACGGGACGAAGTTCCCGGCCAAGTATCAGAAGGCCCTGTTCCTGCTCGACTGGACGTTCGGGACGATCTACGCGGTCCACCTGGAGCCCGCCGGCGCGACGTACAAGGCGACGAAGGAAGAGTTCCTGTCGCGGACCCCCCTGCCGCTGACGGACGCGGTCGTCGGCCACGATGGGGCCCTGTACTTCACGACCGGCGGGCGAAACACCCAGTCGGAGCTGTTCCGGGTCACGTACGTCGGCAAGGAGCTGACCGACCCGGTGGAATACAAGGATGCGCGCGGCGCCGAGCTCCGGGACCTGCGGCATCGGATTGAGCAGTACCACGCCCCGGCCAAGGATCCGGCCCAGGCCGTTGAGTTCGTTTACTCGTACCTGAACCACCCGGACCGCTTCATCCGGTACTCGGCCCGCGTCGCGCTGGAACACCAGTCGGCCAAACTCTGGCAGGAGCGGGTGATCGCCGAGACCGACCCAGACCGGTTGGTCGGCGGGGTCGTCGCGCTCGCGCGGCAGGGGGACAAGCCGCTTGAGCCGAAGCTCATCACCGCCCTCGATCGGCTTGACTTCACGAAGGTGGAAGAGCGGCAGAAGTTCGACCTGATTCGGGCCTACTCGCTCGTGTTCATGCGGATGGGCGAGCCGGACAAGGCGACCGCGGCGCGATTGGTCAAGGTGTTCGACTCGTTCTTTCCCGACCCGGACGACCTGCTCAGCCGGGAGCTGGTGCAACTGCTCGTCTACCTCAAGTCGCCGACCGTGGTGGCGAAGGCGGTCGAGCGATTGAAAGCCCCGTCGGTCCCGATGCCGGACCCGGGGCTCAAGGAGCTGCTGGCCCGGAGCAAGGGCTACGGACCGACGATCGAGAAGATGATCGCCAACAGTGCCGACCAGCAGAAACTGGCGTACGTGTTCGCGCTACGGAACGTGAAGGACGGCTGGACCATGGACCAGCGGAAGGCGTACTTCGACGCGATCAACGAGGCCCGCACGAAGAGCGGCGGGGCCAGCTACCAGGGGTTCCTGAACAACATCGAGCGGGAGGCCTTTGAGAGCGCGCCGGAAAACGAGCGCGTGCTGATCGAGGCGGCCGGATTGCGAAAGCCGTTCAAGCTCGCGGAGCTGCCGAAGCCGCAGGGGCCGGGCAAGGCGTGGACGATGAGTGACGTCTTGGCCCTGGAAGGAAAATTGAATGAACGGAGCTTCTACAACGGGGAAAAGATGTTCGCGGCCGCCCGGTGCGTCGTCTGCCACCGATTCTACGGCGAGGGCGGGGCCACCGGCCCGGACCTGACCCAGTCGGCCGGCCGATTCAGCTACAAGGACATGGCCGAGTCGATCCTCGAGCCGAGCAAGGTGGTTTCTGATCAGTACAAGGCATCGGTGGTCTTCACGAACAATGGGAAGACGTACACGGGCCGGATTGTGGCCGACACCAAGGACGGGATCACGATCCTGACCGACCCGGAGGACTCCACGAAGCTGGTGGAGGTAAAGCGGGCGGACATCGACGAGGTCAAGCCGTCTGCCAAGTCGCTGATGCCGGACGACTTGCTCAAGCCGCTGAACGAGGACGAGGTGATGGACTTGATGGCGTACCTGTTGTCGCGCGGTGACCCGAACCACCCGATGTTCAAGAAAGAGCCGCCGCCCAAGAAGGAGCCACGGAAGAAGAAGTAGTAACACTCATACCGGGCCGGGCGGGCGCACTCCGCCCGGCCGCTTGCATCACCCCTCCGACTGCGGTATCCTCTCATCAACTTTTCATTTTCACAATCATCCGGATGACAGACGGACGGGAGTCGAGGACGCCGGGCGGCCGGCCCATTGGGTTCGCAGGGGTCGCGGCCCAGCGAACAGCATCCCCGGAGGGGGGAACGCGAACGTGGTGAATGGCCGGGTGACGGGGGCCGGGTGGGCGGACCCGGCGAACAGCGTCCCTTTACACGGGTTCACATTCGACGGGGCCGACGCCCCGGGACCGTGCCCGGTAAACTGCACCAACAACAACGAGGCGTTTGCTTTCCACACGGGCGGGATGAACGCAGTGTTCGCGGACGGGTCGGTCCGCTTCATTCGCGACTCGATAAGCATCCGGGTGTACGCCGCGTTGGTGACGCGGGCGGGCGGGGAAGTCACCTCCGAGACGGACTTCTGATCGCGACGGCTGCCGGTGAGCATTGACGCGACCCGCGTGCCTGCTAACCTGACTCCAGACCATTCCCGCGCCACCTTCGGCGCCGGCCGGTCGCCCGATGTTCCCGGGCGCCCGGGCCGCTACTCTGAACACCACCCACCACCCGCTCACCGGGATCCCGCCATGCGCTGGGCCAAGTCCGAGTACATCCTCAAGGGCGTCTTCCTCGGCCTCTTGCTCTTCGTCTCCCTGCAGAAGGACCTGGACTGGGCGGCCACGGGCCGCGTCGCCCTGTGGCTCACCGGCGGGTTTCTCGCCGGGCTGGTCTGTGCCGCCGTCAAGCAGCTCCGGGACATCAAAGGGATTGGCCGCAACCCGCTCGGCTTCCTCCTGTTCCTGCTGCTCGAGAACCCCTTTTTCATCTACGCCGGGATTGTTTTCGGCCTGGCTGGGGCCGCCATTGAGCTCATTCACTCCCGCGAGGCCCTGCTCCAACCCGACCAACCCCGGCCGCCCGAGCTGGACCTCCTCGGATATTGCGTCCTGGGGGGCGCGCTTTTCGGGTACGGGCTGGGCGAGCTGCGGCAGATCACGAACCCGTTGCACCGGCTGGGCATCACCGCCGTTTTGTGCGCCGCGGTCGGGGTCATGCTCTACTACTGGCTCGACGACCTCAACCTGCTCGGCGACGACCACCAGCGGATGCTCCTGGGCGTGCACCTGCTGCTCGGCATCCCGTTCTTCTACCTGCTCGTGTTCTGCGGGTACGCGGAGGAGTCGGAGGCGGAGATCGCGGCATTGTGCGCCACACTCGGGCTCGGACTGTACCTGGTCCAGTTCCCGAAGAACATGCCGGCGCTGCCGCTGATCCTGCCGGTCGGACTGTATTGCCTCTACACGCTCCGGGTCTTGCGGCCGCTGCGGGTGTTCAAGCACGCCCTGCGCGGCTACGGGCACATGGAAGTCGGCCGCGTCAAGGACGCCCTGGCGTCGTTCAATCGGGCCTTGCAACTCGCCCCGAAGAACCAGTTCGCCCGCCACGGGCTGGTCCGCCTGCATCGCGGCTTGAGCCTGGATCGGCTTGATGCGGAGACGCGGGCACTGCTCAACCCGAGCCTGGTCGTCAGCGAGGCGGCGAACCTGCTCATGTCCGGGACGCCGAGCCCGGCGAAAATCAAGGAGGCCAGCGACCTCCTGTCGTTCGTCGAGGGGCAGTGGCCGCAACTCAGGCCCACCACCGATTACTACAAGACCGTGGCCGACACGCACGCCCGGAACCTGGACTCGGCTGTCAGTCGATTGTCCAACCTTCTCGACCCGGAGGCGTGGCCGGCGGGCGATCGGTATCGCGACTCGGTCTTGTTCGACTCCTGGCAGCTCGCCTTGCGGACGCACCCGGAGCTGAAGCGCCGCGTCGGCGACGTGCAGCTCCCGCTGCCGGGCCGGCGGATGGAAGCGCTGCGGGCGATCGAACGGCAGCTCAAGCAGACCTCCGGCGACCCGGCCGTGCTGGAGCTGCGCCGGGAGTTGTTTGCCGATTTGAGCGAGGCGGACTACGCAGCCGCGGCGGCCGGGGAGCCGTTCGAGGACTTCGGGTACGGCTACGCCGAAGAAGTCGGCATTCCACTTCTGGAACAACCGGAGAACTGGCGCCGCGGCGCGCTCCTCATCCGGATCGCGGCCCACGGGCAGGCTGAGCGCGGGCCGGGGTTGTTCCAAAAGCTGGCGGAAGTAGCGGATCGTAACGGCGACGCGGCGGAGGCCAAGCGGGCCCGTCTACGGGCCCGGGAGTTCGGCCACGCGGTCGGTCCGGCGAACCTCTCCGCCGACCAGAAGGCCATTTACTTCGCCGTCGTCAAGAAGCTCGGCGAGGAGGCCGCGGCCGCCAAGGACTGGAAGGAGGCGATCTACGACTACACGCTGTGCACCCATTCCGAGACGAGCGGGAAGGAAACCCTCCGCACCCTGGCCCAAATGTACGAGAACGACGGGCAGGTGTTGCAGGCCCTCAAGGCCACCGAAGACGCCCTGACCCGCGGCACGGACCGGGACCTGACCGAGCGCAAGGACCGGTATTACTACTCGGTCGATCCGGGCGAGCTGCGGTCGAAGGCCGAGGAGGTTCGGGGGCACTTCGACGTCAAGTACTGCGTCAAGAAAGCGAAACAGCTCCTCGACGCCGGCGGGCAGGAGCTCGACGTCCTCGACTGGGCCTCGCACCTCGCGAAGCTGGCCCTGGTCATGGAGCCGAAGAACCTGGTCGCGAACGTGCAGATGGCCCGGTGCCACTTGCGACGGGGCGAGCGGGACGAGGGGATGAAACTCCTCGAAGACGTGCGGGAGATGCAATCGTCCGGCGGCGAGGAGCGCGAGGCCCGCGAATGGACCCTGCGGCAGCTGGGGGCGCTGTACCTCGACGACTACAACCGCCCGGATCTGGCGATTGACTGCCTGACCGAGTTCCTGAACTCGGAAAAGAGCGGCGCCCGGACCCTTTACGATCTGGGCCGGGCGCACGAGGCCCACGGGGACGTGGGCAAGGCGCTGAAGTACTACCAGCAGGCCGCCGCGTACGAGGACAACCCGATCCGGTGGGACGCGGAGGAGGCCATTCGCCGGGTCAAGGACCGCGCGGCCCCGTCGGGGTCGGAGACGCCGTGACGTCGTTGACGGTAGTGAAACCGCGCGTGTAATGTGGAGGACCGGACCGCACCGCCCAGGAGCTCCTCGCCGAGTGAAGACCCCACCCTCCGTCCCCCCCACCTTGCACACTGCCCGCGGGAGGCCACTACCGCTCGGCGTCAGCACGACTTACAACGGGCTGAACTTCGCCCTCCTCTGCCGGCACGGGACGGCCGTTACCCTGGTGGTCCAGAAGCTCGATGGCGACGACGCGCCGATCGCCGAGATCCCCCTCCACCCGCGGCTCAATCGCACCGGCGACCACTGGCACATCCAGGTCATCGGCCTGCCCCCACACGGGTTCCGATACGGGTGGCGTGTGGACGGGCCGACCGGCGTGGGGCATCGTTACGATCCGACGCAGACCCTCCTCGACCCGTCCTCGCCGATCCTCTCCAACGGGGCCGTCTGGGGCGCGGCCACCGAGCCGAACCGGCACGGCACCGCACGCCGCAGCATCTACTATCGCGGCCCCCGGTACGACTGGGGGGACGACTGCCCGCCCTTGGTCCCGCACGAGGAGACCATCGTCTACGAGCTGCACGTCCGCGGGTTCACCTGTCACCCGTCGTCGGCCGTCACGCACGCGGGCACGTTCGCGGGGCTCGTGGAGAAGATTCCGTACCTGCAGTGGCTCGGCGTCACCGCCGTGGAGCTCTTACCGATCCACGAGTTCGACGAGAACGACTGCCCGTTCGTCAACCCGACGACGGGCAAGCGGAACCGCAACTTCTGGGGGTACAACACGATCGCCTTCGCCGCCCCGAAGGCGGCGTACGCGGCCGCCGCCGCGGACCACGGCCAGTTGCACGAGTTCCGCGACATGGTCAAGGCGTTTCACCAAGCCGGGATCGAGGTCTGGCTCGACGTGGTGTTCAACCACACCGGCGAGGGGGACGACCGCGGGCGGACCTACTCCTTCCGCGGGCTCGACAACACCATCTACTACATCCTCACCGAGGACGGCCGGTACCAGAACTTCACCGGCGTCGGCAACACCCTCAACTCCAATCACCCGATCGTCCGCGACCTGATGATGCAGTGCCTGCGCTTCTGGGTCGGCGAGATGCACGTGGACGGATTGCGGTTCGACCTGGCCTCCATCTTCGGCCGCAGCCAGACCGGCGCGGTCCTGCCCGAGCCGCCCGTGGTCGAGGTCATCACCGAGGACGGCGTGTTGCGCGGGACCAAGCTGGTCGCCGAGCCGTGGGACGCGGCCGGGCTGTACCAGGTGGGCAAGTTCCCGTTCGGGGCCCGTTGGTCGGAGTGGAACGGCCGGTACCGCGACGACGTCCGTAAGTTCTGGCGCGGCGACCCGGACACCGTCGGCGCGCTCTGCACCCGCATCACCGGCAGCTCCGACCTCTACCAGTGGAACGGCCGCCTGCCCCGCCACTCGGTCAATTACGTAAGCTGCCACGACGGCTTCACGCTGTGGGACCTGGTCAGCTACAACCGCAAGCACAATGAGGAGAATGGGGAGGGAAATCGCGACGGCTGGGACGAGAACCACTCCTGGAATTGCGGGATCGAGGGGGAGGCGAAGGACCCCCAGGTGCTCGCCCTGCGCACCCGACAGGCGAAGAACTTCCTCGCGACGCTGATGCTCTCCCAGGGTGTGCCGATGCTGACCGCCGGGGACGAGTTCCTGCGAACGCAAAAGGGGAACAACAACGCCTGGTGCCAGGACAACGAGACGAGCTGGGTGGACTGGACGCTGGCGGAGAAGAACAAGGACTTGCTGCGATTTGCCCGCGAGATGATCCAGTTCCGCAAACGGCACCCGGCGCTGCGGCGGCGGACGTTTTTCAAGGGGGAATTCGCGCGACCGGAGGCGCCGGCGGTTCCCAAGCCGGACATTGCCGATAGCGGCGTCTTCCGGCGGCCGGCCCCTCCCCCAAAGGTCCCGCCCGTGCCGCCGTCGCTCCAGGGGCTGGCCGACATCTA
>DATFWZ010000161.1:0-3511 GCA_035258765.1 Gemmataceae bacterium | reverse complement strand
AGTTCACGTCCCAGAGGATGTCCGCCTCCTTGCCGATGCGGTGCTCCCAGGCAGTGGCGACGCTGACCCTCAGGGCGCGCTATTTCCCCTTGCCGGGGCCGCGGAGCAGACCGGTGGCCTTGTCCGCGTCGGCGGCGCTGTCGAAGGCCAAGATTTGCACGTACTTGGTCCCGATGACGCTTGCGGACACGCCGCGCAGGTTGATCCCCGCCTGGGCCAGCATTTTCGCGACGTGGAAGGCGTCCCCGGGCTTGTTCGGCCCCTCGACGCGCAAGCCCACCAGGTCGGCGGACCTCTTGAACCCGGCCGCCTCGGCCGCCTTGGTGGCCTTGGCGCCGGTGATCCCGCCCACGAAGACGACTCCCTTTCCCGGCACGTGCGCGTACCGGCGGGCGATCATGAACACCAGGTCCACCCCGGCGTTGGCCAGGGGCTCGAGCGCCGCGGCCAGGCTGCCGGCGCGGTCGTCGATCTCACGGGTCCAGACTTCGACCTTGCTTACTTCGTACGCCATGGCACCGCCCTCCAGATGGGTCGTGTGGGACGACAGAGGAAATGGTGGCAGGCCCGTCGGCCTCCCGCAACGGAAATCACGACGCGCCGTCGCTTCCCGCGCGCCGGGGCGCGTAGCCCACCCGTCGGCCGTGAAGCCCGTCTCTCGCGAGTCTTTTTGAGCCACCGCTGACCTGACTTTGGATCAAGTACTTCAGCAGTCGCCCGGTTGGCTGACCGCGGCGATTGAATGCCGACGCAGATACTCTCACGCTGCCGTCCGCCGCCGGTGGCCGTCCGCGGAGTGGGCGTGAGTACGCGCCTCCCCGCTGCGGACCGGCCGATCCAGGGGATCACGCTTGTACCGGTCTTGTATGTCCGTGGGTATTGCCAGTTGCGATCGTAATGGCCCGATTACTCCGGCGGGATGGGATTTACGGCCTTGGGAACTTGAATGGCTGACGCAAGCCCATTAGATTAGCGATCGCTTCAGCCCGCTCGGAAATGCGCAGTCTGCGACAGTCCGCGTAGAGGTTGTTTCGACTCGGAATCCGCTCTGTGCGGGTCATTGAACTCGCGCTTCATTTCGCGGATCGGCCAACGCTGGCGGAAGGGTTCGAGGTTGCGGCAACACGGGGCCGGGCAATCGCCCGGAGGGGAAACCGAACGCCGGCCGGGATGCCGCGGGAGGCCCCGGGGTTCGGGCCCGAGGGCGAACCGTGAACGACATCATCCGCGAGTTCCTGCTCGAGACGACCGAAAACCTCAGCCAGCTCGATCTCGACCTGGTCACGCTGGAACGGGATCCCGCGGAGCGGGAAACACTGGCCCGGGTGTTCCGCACACTGCACACGGTCAAGGGGACGGCCGGGTTCCTCGGGCTGACCAGGCTCCAGGGCGTCGCCCACGCGGCGGAGAACCTGCTGGGCCGGCTCAGGGCCGGGGACCTCGCGTACAACCCCGAGATCGCGACCGCCCTCCTGGCGGTCGTGGATGCGATCCGCACGATCCTCGCTGCCATCGAGGCAACCGAACAGGAAGGCGACGGCGAGTACTCCGCGCTGGTCCTTACGCTGGAGCGGTTGACGCGGGCGACCGGGATCGGACCCACGCCTCGCCCGGCGCCTGCGGCGGTCGCGTCCGGCACTTCGCCTGGCTCGCGCGGGTCGGTTCCGGAACTCGCCGCGGTCGTGATCGGGCCGACGCGCGTTGCGCTCCCCGAGCCGGTAGCGCCACCTGCCCCGCCGGCACCGGTTTCGGTCGTGACCCAGGAGCCGGCCGAGGCCCGCGCCCCGGCCGTCGCGGACACCAGCATCCGGGTCGACGTCGGGCTGCTCGACAAGCTCATGACCCTGGTCGGCGAGCTGGTCCTCGCCCGCAACCAGATCGTGCAGTTCGGCACCACCCAGGAAGACAGCGGCTTCCTCGGCACACTCCAGAGGCTCAACCTGCTGACGACGGAACTCCAGGCCGGGGTGATGAAGACCCGGATGCAGCCGATCGCGAACCTCTGGGGCAAGTTCCCCCGCGTCGTCCGCGACCTGGCCGTGGCCTGCGGCAAGCAGGTCCGCATCGACATGGACGGGCAGGAGACGGAGCTCGACAAGACGATCATCGAGGCCATCCGGGATCCGCTCACGCACATGGTCCGCAACGCGGTGGACCACGGGATCGAGCTACCCGCCGAGCGCGTCGCCCGGGGCAAGCCGGCCGAGGGCCGACTCCACCTGCACGCCTTCCACGAGGGCGGGAAGGTCATCATCGAGATCGCCGACGACGGCGGCGGGATCGACCCGACCCGCGTCCGCGACAAGGCCGTCCGGGCGAGCCTCGTCAGCCCCGAGCAGGTCGCCCGGATGTCCGACCGGGAACTGGTCAACCTCGTGTTCCTTCCCGGGTTCTCGACTGCCGACCGCGTGACGCACTTCTCCGGCCGGGGCGTCGGCATGGACGTGGTTCGGACGAACGTCGAGAAGATCGGCGGCACGGTGGACGTCGAGAGCCAGCCCGGGCGCGGGACCACGGTCCGGATGAAGATCCCGCTCACGCTGGCGATCATCCCGGCGCTGACGGTCACCAGCGCGGGCGACCGCTACTGCATCCCGCAAGTGAGTCTCCTCGAACTCGTCCGGTTGGAGGGGGACCAGGTCCGCACGGGGATCGAGTTCATCCACGGCGTCCCAGTCTACCGGCTCCGCGGGAACCTGCTGCCCTTGGTCTACCTCGACCGGCTGCTCCAGGTTGACCCCCGGCGGCGCGAAGGCGGCGAGGTCAACATCGTCGTCCTGCAGGCCGACGACCGCCCGTTCGGTCTGGTCGTGGATGAAATCCACGACACGGAGGAGATCGTTGTCAAGCCGCTGCGCAAGCAGCTCAAGGGGATCGCGGCGTTCGCCGGGGCGACGATCCTGGGCGACGGCCGCGTGGCCCTGATCCTCGACGTGCTCGGGCTGGCCCAGCGGGCCGCGGTCGTATCCGGGGCGCGCGAACGCACCCTGACCGAGAAGCCGGCCGCCAGCGCGGAGATCCGGAACCGCCAGGCCGTCCTGTTGTTCGCGGCGGGCGGGGGGCGGATGGCGATCCCGCTGGCCCAGGTCGCCCGGCTGGAGGAATTCCCCCGCTCGGCCGTGGAGCGGGCCGGCGGCCAAGACGTGATCCAGTACCGGGGCGAGATCATGCCGCTGGTTCACGTCGCCCGGGTCCTGCGCAAACAGCGAAACGGCAACGGACCCAACGGCAAGCCGCGCCCTCGGCCGAACGGCCACGACAGGGCGCCCAGCGACCAGAAGGTCCAGGTGGTGGTCTGCGCCCGGGAGGGCCGGCACATCGGGCTCGTCGTCGGCCGCATCCTCGACATCGTCGAGGAGACGATCGCCACCCGGTCCGGGGCGGGCCGCCCGGGCGTGCTGTTCAGGGCCGTGGTCCAGGACCGGGTGACCGAGTTTCTGGACGTCGAGGCGGTCATGCGCTCGGCCGACCCGGGCCGCTTCGGGGCTGCGGCGGTCACCGCCGCGGGGGG
>DATFWZ010000160.1:0-3376 GCA_035258765.1 Gemmataceae bacterium | reverse complement strand
TTCCTTCGCCATCTGGGTGAACTCTTCGACGAACAGCGGCACGCCGCCGGTCCGGTCGTAGACCTGTTGGACCAGGGCATCCGACACCGCGACTCCCGTTTTCTGTCGCATCAACTCGCCGACCTGGCGACGGGTCAGGCGGTTGAGAGCCAGGCTGGTCTGATTAGCGACCGCGGGCCAGGGCGTCCGAAACTCGGGGCGGAAGGTGAGCAGAGTAAGTATCCGGTCGTGCAGGCCCTCGCCGAGAAACTGTCCGAGGAACTCCAAGGTGGAGACATCGATCCAGTGCAAATCCTCGACGACGAACAGGACCGGCTTTCGCGCCGCCCGTACGTGCAGCCAGTCCAGCATGGCCCGAAACGTCTCCTCCAGCTGCCGGACCGGAGACAGCGACAGCGGCGGGAAGCGGTCCGGGGTCGGCAGCGACAAGAGCGCCGCCCACAGGGGTACAGTATCTGGCCGGGCAAGACCGTATTGCTCCAGACGGTGCAGCAGGCGGTCGAACCGGACCTGCGGTGGGTCGTCGTGGCGGAGGCCGAGGCCCCGTTCATAGAAGTCGATGGCCGGGTACAGACTCGTATTCTGGAAGTGCGGCGCGCAGCGCCACTCGATGACGGGCGCGTCGACCTCGCCTTCGACCATCTGCCCGAGCAGGTGCTGCTTCATCGTATAGACCAGGCGCGACTTGCCAATGCCCGCCTCGCCGATGAGCAGGACGATCTGCCCCATTCCCTCTTGGGCCTGCTCCCAGCGGTCCTTGAGCAGGCTGACCTCGTGGTCGCGGCCGGTCAGGGGGGTCAGCCCGGCCCGCTCCGCGGCCACGATCGGATCGGCATCAGGGGCCACCGCCTTGACCCAGAACAGCTCGACGGGCCGAGGCACCCCCGGGAGCTTGTGGCTGCCGAAGCGCGCGCAGGCAAACTGGCCGCGAAGCAGCCGGTGTGTGGCGTCTGTGCAGACGACCTGGCCGGGCTCGGCCCCGTCGCGGAGCCGGGCCGCGACGTTTCGCGCCTCCCCCGCCAGGGAGACGCCGCCCTCCCCAACCTCCACGAGGGCCGACCCCGTGTGCAGGGCGACCCACGGCTCCATCTCCAGCTCGTGCTCGCGGCGGATCTGGTCGCGGAGCGCCTTGAGCTGCTCGAGCAGGGCCAGGGCGGCGCGGGCGGCCCGGCCGGCGGCGTCCTCGTGAACCACCGGGTAGCCGAAGCACGCCAGCAGCCCCTGGTCATCGCCCTGCACCACGGTCCCGTCGAACCGGCGCACCGCCTCCTCGCAGGTCTGCTGGAAGGCCCGCAGCACCTCGACCTGGTCTTCCGTGTCGAGCTCCAGATACGTCTCGGATTCGAACAGGTCGCAACCGCAAACGAGGACGGTCACCTGGCGGCGCTCGGTCCCACGGACGCCGCGCCGTGACGACGACGGTTTCGGCGTATCGGGCCGCGATGGCGCCGGCGGTGCCGGGCGAAACTCGACTGTCGGTGCTGGGACCGGCGACTCACGGGGCCCTGGCGACTCGCCGGGTGCTTGGAGGACTCGTCGCAAGTCGTCGGCGAAGTCGCCCGCCGTGGTGTGGCGGTCCTGGAGCCGCTTCGCCATCGCCCTGAGGCAGGCCCGTTCGAGCTCGGGCGGGAGGTCGCGGACGAGCTGTCGCGGGGGCTGCGGCTCGTCGTCGCGCACCTGTCGCAGCAACTCCTGGATGTTGGCCGCCCGGAACGGCAAGCGGCCGCAGAGCATTTCGAAGAGAACCACGCCCAGGCTGTAGATGTCGGTGCGGCCGTCGATCCGGTGCGCCTCGCCGGCGACCTGCTCCGGGGCCATGTACGCCGGGGTGCCGGAGACGACGCCGAGTTCGGAGCCGCCTGCCGCCGCGTCGTCGAGGCCGAGGCCGAAGTCCACGAGGACGGGGCCACGGTCTGGCGTCATTACGATGTTCGCCGGCTTGATGTCGCGGTGGACGATGAGCCGGGCGTGGGCGTGCGCCAGGGCGTCGGCCACGACGGCCGCGATCCGCGCCGCCTCCGGCCAGGCCGGGCGGTGGTCCCGCATCCACCGGCCGAGGTCGGGGCCGTCGAGGAAGTCCGAAACGATGTAGACTTGCCCCCCTTCCAGGCCGACGTCGTGGACCGTCACGATGCCGGGATGGCTCAGCCGTGCGAGCCTGCGGGCCTCCTGGAGGAATTGCTCGGCCTCGACGTCCGACACGTCGGAGCCGCCACGGAGGACCTTGATGGCCACGGGCCGGTCGAGCTGCGTGTCGTGGCCCAGGTACACCGCGCCGAAGCCGCCGGTCCCCAACGTGCCCCGCACCTGGTAGCGGCCGAACGCCGCCGGGGCGATCTCGTCCGTCGCCGGCGCGGCCGGCGGACCCGGCGTGAGGTCCGTGGTCAGATCCGAATCATTCCCCGGCCGTGGCTCGCTGGCGGTCGGCCCTGAAGGTGCGGAACCCGACTGCAAGGCGACATCGCCCGAGGGCTCGTCCCGGTAGGGCCTGTCCGTTGGGTGCAATGCCAGCGCCTCCCCGCGCCGCCGGGCGCCTCCACGCCTTTCGTGCGAAGCGAGGGCCGAGCGCCGACGGACGTAGCGTTTGGAGACCATCGGCTGGAATCGGCGGACGGCGGACGACGGACCGTCTATCCTAACCGCATCGCTCAATCTCCTGCCAGAGCTGGGTCAACCCATCGGTTGCTGCGAAAAGGACGCAGGAAGACCGGCTGACACCATGCGCCTGCGATGCAGAAGCCGCACCGTTGAAGAGACAGACGCCAGAGGCCATGGCAGTCGCGAGGGAAGCGAGCGGAGCGGAGACGGCTGACCTCACGGAGCGGTTCAGGTGCTCGGTCGTCTGTCAGAGATCCGTCAGAGAAAGGCTCGAAAACCGCGCTAAATCCCCGTAAAATACACCAAATGATGTGGTCCACCGTCGCGACCAGGATCGACTCAAGGCGTTCTTTCGTAACAAGTTGCACTCGCCCGGTCGATGCCTCGCAGCCCAACTCTTAATCACCGGGTCGTCAGCCCACGCGCGCTGCTTCCTCGATCTTCGTTCTGACATCCGTTATCGGTTTGTGCCACCTTGCGACGAGCTCGCCGAACAATTGCGATCCAACTCCTGGGTCGAAGCGATCTCCTCGCGCAAGCTCTCCGAAAAGTGGGATGTGCGGACCTGGGTCATCCATCTCATCCTTGAATCGCGGCCGGGCGTTGGGTCAGTCACCCGGCGCAGCGCGCGTCGGTCGGATCGACCGAAGCAGCCAAGGTTGTCGTTGCGCGCGTCGGTGTGATTGGCGTGTGATTGGCCGACGCATCCGCGGAGTAAGTTCGGGGCTCGAAGCGCTCTGACCTTTGTCGCCAGCGACTCGTGAACGTCACGTCGCAC
>DATFWZ010000159.1:0-16214 GCA_035258765.1 Gemmataceae bacterium | reverse complement strand
CCTGCCCGGGTATGCCCCGGACCTGAACCCGTGGGACGAGGGCGCCTGGCACCGGCTGAAGAACGTAGAACTGCGGAACCTGGCCTGCCGGGATCCGGAGGAGTTGCACGAGGAGTTCCACCTGGCGGTCGCCCGACTGCGCAGGGCAATCGCACTAAATCGCATGAAGCTGGGTGGTCTGGGTCAGGCGGCTTGACCTGAGGCGGGTGGATTCCGAGCATGCCTTCGTCGCCCCTTCGGCACGGAGGCCGGTCATGGCTCGATCCACCTTGCGCTCGCTCGCCGATCACTTCGCTGACCTTCCCGATCCGCGGTTGAATCGGCAGAAGCAGCACGCGTTGCTCGACATCCTGGTCATCGCGGTGTGCGCTATCTTGGCCGGAGCCGACTCGTGGGCCGATGTGGAACGGTTCGGTCGGGCCAAGTTCGATTGGTTCCAGAGATTCCTCAAGCTGCCGAACGGAATTCCGTCGCACGATACCTTCGGCCGCGTGTTCTCGTTGCTCGACCCGGAGGCATTCGGAGCGTGCTTCGCAGCCTGGATGGCGGCGGCGTGTGCCCCCTTGGGTTTGGAGCAAGTGGCGATCGACGGCAAGACCATGCGCGGGTCGCGTGGCCCGCAAGGAACGGCCGCCCACGTCGTCAGCGCGTTCGCCACGGCCAACGGCATCACGCTCGGGCAGCGGATGGTGGACGAGAAGTCGAACGAGATCACCGCCATCCCGGAACTCTTGAAAGTCCTGGATATTTCCGGGGCTTTGGTGACCATCGACGCGATGGGCTGCCAGACCAAGATCGCCCAGCAAGTGCGCGATGGCGGGGCCGACTACCTGCTGGCGGTGAAGGAGAACCAGCCGACGCTGTACAGCGACATTCACCAGTTCGTGACCGACGCGTTGGCCCGCGAGTACACGGGCATCGGGCACGACCTGTGGCAGGACCAGGAGCGGTCGCACGGCCGGGACGAGTTTCGCGCCTGCTACGTGTTCGACGCAGCCGATGTCGTGTGCGACCGGGAGCCGTGGCCGGACCTGGCGAGCGTGGTCATGATCGTGTCGGAGCGGGTGGTGAACGGCACGGCGACGAGCGAGTCGCGCTATGACATCAGCAGTCGCCGGGCCGGGGCCGAAGCGTTTGCCCGAAGTGTGCGCAATCACTGGGGGATCGAGAACGGGCTGCACTGGATCCTCGACGTCTGTTTCGGCGACGATGCCAGCCGGGTGCGAGCCGGGCACGGTCCGGAGAACTTCGCCCTGTTACGTCGGTTGGCCTTGGCGGTCCTCAAACAGGCGGGAGGTAAGGACAGCATTCGTGGCAAACGCCTGATCGCGGGCTGGGACAACCGCTACCTCGAACAGCTCTTGCTCGGTTTCCTGCGGATTTAAGTGCGATTGCCCTGATAGTTGAACTCAACCGCTCCGCGGTGGTGAAGAAGGTCGCGGGTGGGGACAACGGCTCGTCGTGTGGGTTGGCCGTCCAGTGGCCCGACCCGCCGACGGTGGGTGGAACCGAGTCCCCGGCCGGCGGTGCGGACGCGGGCGTCATCGCGGGCGACCCACGCCCGGCGACGGGGTTCCGTTGGAGGTATGCTGGGAAGTCGGGGGAGGTGACGGAGAGCGGCCCTGAGCGGCGACTGCTCCCGGCCGACGGGTGATCGGCTCGCCAACCCGAAGTCGGTACCGGCCGAGGTGGCGTTGGCCCAATGGTTGCTTCGTAAGTGGCGTGGGAGACAGCGGCTCGATTCAATCCCCATAGGGAGCACTGCCGGGGGTTCAGTTCAACCGGAATCTATGCCGCGTGCCCCGGCCGCGACGTCCCCGACACCCGCCCAGCCTTTGCCCCGGAGCACGCGGCATAGATTCTCTAGCGTTCGGCGGCGGGGATGTTGCGATGGAGATTCTGCTGACCATAATCGTCTACATCGTGGGGATTGCAGTCAGCACCGTAGTTCTCGGAGCAAGTCGGTTCTTGGTTGAGGACATCAAGGAGGGTTCCTTCCGGACCGATGGGGCGGCCGTCACGTGGGGGAAATGTGCCGGCCTCGTGGTTGTGATGACCGTGTTGGGAGTCCTCCCGTTCGGCACCATGCTGGCGCTGATCGCGTTCTTCGTCGGGGTCATGGTGCTGTTCGAAAAGACCTTCTTGCAGGCCCTCTTGTTGCTGGTCATCAACGGATTATTCTCGCTGGCGGTTGTGTGGGTGATCGGCCGGGTCCTGGCCGGTTTATTGTCGAGCGCGTGAAGTGAGGCTGCCGAACTCGGCATTGCACCTGACCGCCGCCCGCTGTAGCGCTTTCGGGGTGCTAGTCTCTCGGCGGGCGGCGGCCGGTGAACTCGTTGTTCAGCCGAAGAGGGCTTCCCTGTGGCAGGTAGCGAATGAGCGCGGGGTTCAAGGTCGCTGACGTGGCGTTCTGGGGCACAAACAGCGCGGTCGCGGCGCGGGCATCTGGGGCGGTCTGGCTTCTCCGCTCGGCCGGCCGGCGGAGGTAGCCGGGGGTGAAGGCGAGGGCGTCGCCGACCCGGCGGGCCTGCTCGGGGGTGAGCCTGTCCGTGCGCATTCCGGTATTCTCGACCGGCTCGTGGGGCCCCGTTGGGCCGCCCCCCGCCCTCCCGCCTTGCGGCAGGTTGAGGAACTGGCCGGAGAAGTTGAGCGTCCCGAAGAACGTGTCCGTCCCGGCCCCGAAGTCGATGACCGCGAAAGACGGGTTGGCCCCCGGGGTGCCGAACGAGACCGCGTCCGACGCGTCCCCCAGCCGGGCGGAGAACTGCAGGTGACGGCCACCTCTATCGCTGGGACCTTAAGAGTAACAAGCGGCTGCCAGACGTCGGGCGGCATGCCACATGGGCTTTCATCGGTCCCATGCGCACCCTGTTGAGCATCACTCTCAGCCCGGACGAGCAGACCTTGTATTCGATGGGCCACGACAAGGTCGTCTGACGGCCAAGGCGATCACCGGCCGGGCCGGCCTTTGCCCGTCGCGGTATCAGAGCGATCGCGTGGACCGTGCCGACGGCACCCTGGTGCGGTGTGCCAACCACGCCCTGCGCGGCGCGATCATGGCCATCGCCGACAGCCTGATCGGTTGTAATCACTACTTCCGGTTGATGTCCGAGCGCTGGAAGGCCATGGGCCGCGACGCCCGGACCAACCACGTCCGGGTGGCCTGCCGCTTCTCCCGCATCGCCTTCCAGATGGTCGCCGGCCGACAGGTGTTCGATCACCCCGGCCTGCGTGAGCGCCACTACATCCTGGTCAAGCTCAACGCCTTCCATCGCGAGCACGGGACCGGCATGGCCCAGGTCATGGCGGACCTGCTGGCCGCCACCGGGCAGTTGCCGCGCGGCGCGCTGGCCGACGAGGCGAAGCCGCTGGCCGACGAGCTGGCCCGCATCCGCGCGGGCCGCGGCAGCGGCCCGCAACTCCTGGGCGACATCCTGCCAACCGTCTTGGCGCGCCTGGGAGCGATCGGGGTATAATCGAGTCCGTCAGGGGAGGTGATCCCCACCACACCGCAGCCGGTCGAACGAGCCGAGAACGCCTGCGAACCGATAGGGGCCAACCCTACAAAAAACTTGGCGCTCTCTCGGATCGCCAACGCCTGATGCGGCGGCGTGGGGTCACTCCCCTGATGTACCCGCGTGGCGAGACGGTGATCACACCAGCGAGGGAGAATGGTTCGTGGCCGTGTGCCGGGCGGAGACCCTGACGTGGAAAAAACCGTCCCGCGATGGAGCGTGGAAGGTATGTCCCTGGCGAAGCCCCAATCTCCTCCATGGCGGCTTTATGGCCTCATCCGCATGGATAAAGACAGCGATTTCGGGCGCGTCTCGGGCGGCGGCGACGCGTCGTAACGGTCCGGCAACCTCGGCCAGCCAACTCCCCGACGTCACTCAGCTCCGGGATGGTTCGCGTTGGCGTGTCCGCCGGTTCAAGCCGGGGCGCGCTCGGCCGTCAGCATCCAGGACGTGGGTGAACCTGGTCCTGGCACACAGGTCGACGCCGGAGTATAATCGGTAATGGTGCCGGTAGCAGCGCATGTCTCCTGGCCCTCGTGGAGACGGGCCGTCCCAATCCCGCTTCGTGGTTGCTGGTGCCTTGTGCACCGACTGAGAGACCGACGCGGAACCCGCGGTAACCTGCGATCTCAAAACCAATTGGCAACAGGCTCCGGCCCTTCACCCGCGGGAACAAAAGGAGTTTCCGGTCGTTGCAGCCGACGGCGGCAGCATCACGGCTATTTGGGCTACACTGTCTCACCAGCGGCCGCCGCGTGTGAGCGTTTGCGTTCCGTGACGGGGGAATTCCGGGCGGGGTCGTTCGTCCAAACCTCCCAGAAAGCGGATTGAGGGTGCACCGATGATCGAGCAACTGACCAGCCTGCCCGCGCACACCGTCGGGTTCAAACTGAGCGGCAAGCTCCACGACGAGGACTACAAAACGTTCGTCCCGCTGGTGGACGCCGAGATCGCGAAGCATGGCAAGGTCAACGTCCTCGTTCAGTTCCACGACTTCCACGGCTGGGACGTGCACGCGCTGTGGGACGACATCAAGTTCGCCACGACGCACTGCACGAAGATCCAGTCCATCGCGCTGGTCGGCGAGACGACGTGGGAGTAATAGATGGCCGCGGTGTGCAAGCCGTTCACCATGGCGAAGATTGGGTATTTCGACGCGACGGATGTCGAGGCCGCCAGGGAATGGCTCGCGAAGGCGTGACGAATGGTCGGCTCCGGCTGACCGGGTGACCGTGGTTGCACCTCGCCGGTTTGTCGAAGCGAGGACCCAGCCATGAACGAGCCGTCGGTACAAGAACCTGTCAATGAGCACCCGGTGGCGCAATCGGGACTGACGCGGGCGGAAGCGCAGTCTCGACTCGCGCGATACGGCAACAACGAGTTGGCCGAGAAGACGGTCAACCCGTTGCTGAAGCTCCTGTCTTCCTTCTGGGGACAGATCCCGTGGACGATCGAGGCGGGTGAGCGTAGGCGGCTCCAAGGCAACAACGCGCTCATGAACCGGCCAGTAACGCCTGATTCCCGCGACAGCCTGACGCCGGCAGAAGCGCAGGCGCGCCTGGCCTAGTACGGCTACAACAAGTCGCCGGACAAGTCGAAGAATGGTCCTTCGAGACGTGCTGGGGACTGATTCGACGCCTTGCGGAGGTGGCTCCCGTGACATGAGCCGTGGAGGTTGACATGAGTCCTGAAACTCTTTTCACAGACATATTCGATCCGGCTCTGTCCGAGCTTGCTGAAAGGGCTTGGCAACACTGGGAAGCGAAGCGCCTCGCCGCCGCCGCCGCACCACACATTGAGTCGTCTGCTCCTCACGCCTTCTCCATCGCCCTGTCGCGCGAAATCGGGACGCAGGCCTCGGCGGTGGCGCAAGAGCTGGGCCGGCTGCTGGGCTGGCAGGTCTACGATCGCCAGCTTCTGGAGAAGATTGCCCAGGACATGGGCCTGCGGGCCGACCTGCTGGAGAGCGTGGACGAACGGCGGCAGAGCTGGCGGACGGAGATCGTGCGGGGCCTGATGGCGGTTCCTTACGTGACTGAGGGCGGCTTTGCCCACCACCTGATCGAGACGGTGCTGGCCCTGGGCACGCACGGCGAGTGCGTGTTTGTCGGCCGGGGCTCCGCCTTCATCTTGCCCCCCGCGACTACGTTGCGTGTCAGGCTCATCGGCTCGGTGCCGGAGCGGGTCGCGGCATGGAGCCAAATGCTCGGCATCTCGGAGCAGAAAGCCGCAGAACAGATTCGGGACCTAGATCGCGTGCAGACCGACTTCCTGAAGTACTATTTTCACAAGGACCCAGCCGATCCCTACAACTACGATCTCGTTCTCAATGCGCCGCGCCTATCCGTCGTGCAACTGGCCGAGCTGATCGTCGAGGCGTACCGGCGCCTGGTGGCTCGGCAAGAGGAAAGGAGCAGGGGCAAGCCCTCTTCTTGAATTGAAGACAGAACAATGGGGCAACAACGCGATCTACCCGACGGCAACCAGGATGGACAACACCGAGCGGGACATGTTCATCGGCCGGACCGACCCCGGGCTGTTCCGCGGCCTGCGCGAGCAGATCACGCCGGAGCTGCTGGCGTGGTGCGGCCAGTCGCGGGCTGACCCCGAACCGAAGGGCAAGGTCTGCGAGCTGACGGTCGGGTTCAAGCGGGCGAGCGGCGAAGAACTGTTCACCGGCTGGCGGTACGGGTCGGAGTCGATGGGGCCGCCGCCCGAGGTCGGACAGTTCGTAGTCGCGGCCGTGCAGGCAACTGACCCGTGGTTCGACCAGCAGCGGGCTATCGTCCGGGGTGGGTAGAGCCGAAACCGGCGCTGCAGATGTAACGTAGTGGACCGCGTCGCTTGAGTTTGGGGGCAATTTGGCGAGAAATCAGCCAATTTGGCAGTCTCCTTCCACCAATCTCGACTGACTTGACCCAGTAGGGTGTCAAGCCCCGTCTCGTGATGACGGGGTCTTGCGTTGCGTTCGCCCCCCGCGACCGGCGCGTAGCCGCTCCCATCCACGCACCCACACCCGTGATTGCGTGCCCGCTCTCCCCGTCATCCGATCAGCCGTTCCGTAAACCGTTCGTCTTCTCTGTTGCCGGGCTCGGCTCCAGGCCGAACGTCCGCACCAGGTCCCGGGCCACCGCCCGCCCGTCCTGCCGGTGCAGCGCCGCCCACAGGTCGATCACGTCGGCCGGCAGCGGGGCACACCGGCCCGCTCACGTCTCGGTCGCCCCGGCGCTGGTCCGCCTCGACTTGCCGCTCGCGGCGACGCACCAGGACGTATAGCGCTCCGACGGCCGCCACCGACACGGCGAAGCAAATCCAGGGGAACTCCTGCCCGGCGGCCGGCTCCTCCGGCGGGTCATCGGGTACGGCTTCCCCGCGAATTGTGACAACCGGAACGAATGCGAGGGCTAACGCCATAGCCAATGGGGCGACGGTTCGGGTCCGCATGCTGCTCCTCCCGAGCTCGACCACGGGCGAATGGGCGGGGGCGTCCGGGCGGAACAGAGAGGTCGAAGGGCTGCAACCGGAGTGCCGAGAGGGGTGGCGAGATATAAATTGAACCGACTGTCCCGCCGGCCCTTGTTGCCGTCGGCCCAGCTCGTGGTGCCGGACGTCGCGAGAAGGCTGGTGGAGTTGGCGAGGAGGAAGTGAGCATTTTGTTACGCTATCTGAGCCACACAGCTGCGTCTTTTGTTACGCTATCTGAAGCGAACAGCTGGCGGAATTGCCGCGATGTATATGCTCGTTTGCCGGGCTTGTGGCCAGCCGGAACGGCGATCCGGACGGACCCGAAGCACGCTTTGCCGGAAGTGCCAGCACGAGCGAGGCATCGCGCGACAGCGCGAGCGCCGACGACTGCACGCCGGGCTGGCGACGGCCACGGGCCGGCCAGTGAGGCGGAAGTGCCAACAGTGCGGTAACCCGTTCACGCCGCAGCGAACCACAGCCCGCTGCTGCTCCGCCTCCTGCCGCGTGGCCCATCACCGGGACAAGTGACCAGGGGACGCTACTCCGTAGTGTTCAAGTCCTCGGGCAGCACCTGGGCGGCATCCTCGATCTGTTGCAGGGTCGGCGGGATCCGCTGAACACCGGCATTGAGGAGTTGGGCCCGCTGCCGCACGAAGAAGGAGCGGCGGCGCAGCAGGTCGCGGGTCGGCCTTTTGGCCCGGGGGTAGACGTACGCCATCGGGAAGAGTCCGCCGCGGAGCAGGCCGGCGAGCTTGCCGGCGTCGATGCGGTCGGTCTTCGACTTGCCGCCGTGGATCATCTTCATGTCCGGGGCGTGGCCGAGGACGATGGGGATCTGCTCGTCTTCGCACAGGTCGGCCCGCCAGTACCAGGCGAACATGCACTCACAGCCGACGACTAGGTCCGGGCGGAAGGGCTTGACGGCATCGAGAAAGACTTCGGGCTGGGCGGGCAGGTTCTTCTCGAAGACGGTCTTGCCGGTGTGGTCAAGGACGTGGATGTACATGGTCCTGGCGTGCAGATCGACGCCGACGTAGAATCGGTGCTGGCCGGAGTAGCAACGCATCTCATGCCTCCGTGGTGGCGGGCCGTCCTGATCCCACATCGTGGTTGGGAGGGACACTCCTCCCTGAAAACCCCACGTTGAGACCGGGGCAACCCGCGATCTCTTTACCAATGGCGACAGGCTCCGGCCCGTCACCATCGAGGCCATGAGAAGTATCCAGGCGGTGCAGCAGACGCCGACTCGGCGCTAAGGCGGATTGTCGAACCCCTGTTGCGGGACGATACTGAGTTCGACAAGCAGTTCGTGCAGAACGAGTCGTTCAGGAGATTTGTCACAGACATGGTCGTCGAACTCACGGGTGCGTAGGCGGTTGTAAGTAAAACGAGTTCTCAACTCGGACGCTGCCACGTCCTTCTGTCTGGTGCTAGGAGACCGGGCCTCCCATGACCGCTGCGTCAGCATCGCGACGCTCTCGCTACCGCTAAGTGGGGCGCCCGTCCGGAGACTTGGTCTCGTTGCGCGCCAGTCATATCAAATGTAGGCTGATCGCTTGATTGGCTTTCTCTTGGCACGCCAATTAGCCGCGGAGGCCGGCGTACTTCAATGGCACGCCTCTCGGCCGCGGCCCAGTGGTTGCGCACCGCGGCCCTGCTATGAGCCCTGGCAGCGGCCGGCACCCCTGACTCCTGGGGTTACCCGCTCGCCGCGAACCGCCCCCGCCGAGGAGGTCAATCAGGCCCGAACGCTGGGCGTCCTCGCGGCCCTTGGGGTACCGCCGGGCGATCCGCTGTCGAGCCTGGCGTCTCTGCCGGCCCCGCTTCGATCGCGCCAACGCGGTCCTCCCCCGACATGCAGGTCGGGCCTTCCGTCCACCTCGTCAGTAACGGCCGCCGCGACCGGGTCATGTGGCGACGCCCGAGAGTCGACCGTCTCAAGGCGGAATGTCTATAGCAGTGATTCTAGGCCCGACCAGGTAGGCGCGCCGGTCCAAACCCGCGAACTTTTGGGCACGAGGCCGTGCGATTTGGGCAACTCCTATCCCCGGATTGGCTTGGCCAGCGGCTCGGCCGGACGTGGGGGCCTGGTGCTGAGGTTTCGACGTCCGCCACCGGACTACTATGGAGACGATGGAGACTGTGGTCCGACCTCGTCTTGCTCGCACCGGTCGCGCTCGCGGCCGCGTTCAGAAGGCGGGTGACGTCAGACATGGCCGCCGAGTCTAGCCGCCCCGCGCCGATCCGGCAAACACGCATTGCGCGTACCTGTTCGGAAGGCGGCCCCTCCCAGCGCGCTTCGGTCCGCCGGGCCGAAGGGCGTGCGATCGGGGTGCTCATCCGGCGCCGGGCGACGCGTGGCGCGCAGCGACCCGGCAACGGGCTCGCCGCGGAAGGAGGGCTGACTGGGAGGAAGCCGTAGCCATGGGCATCGCGCACTTCCAATCCGTCAAGCGGAGCGGTCCCAAGGCCGGGAGGACGGACGCCTGAAATAGCCCCTCCGGGCGGGTCGCAGACGGTCTCAACGGCGTCCCAGGCGCGAGCCAGCCCGGCCCGGACCAGAGCGCACTCGCCGGGACTGAGGATGCGGTCGCCATCCGGCGTCCGCCACACGGTCCCTGGCGCGATCCCGGTCGGCGCAGCGCCGGGTTCGAGGGCTAGGCTTGCTCGGCCCCCTTGTTTCCGCTCCTCGAACCCGACGCTCCGGCCTCCTGGACTACAGCCGGCGACCCGCCGATTCCGAGTCGGGACGGCCCGGCCGGTGTCGGCCCTGATTACGGCGTTACGGTGATCGACGCGGTCTCGACGTCCAGGCTGAACGAGTTCAGTGGCCCGTCCGTGTCGATCCGGTCGCCCACCTGGCCGGCGGTCCGGTCCCAAGCCTTGTAGCCGATCGTCGCCTGGCCGGCGAACCCGCTGTTCGGCACGAATCGGATCTTGGCGGTGTCCGGGACCAGCAGCGCCGAGCCCGGACCCACCGGCCCGACGTCCAGGAACACGGTCCCGAGCGCGTACTGCCACTTCCCGTTCGCGTTCTCCGCGGCCGTGATGGCGATCCCCTTCAGGGCGTTCGCGGTGTCCGTTACCGCCGTGCCCAGCAGCGTCTTGACCGTCACCCCGGCGCTCGGAACGGGGCTCGAACGACTGAGGGCGGGCAGGGTCACGTCCGGGGTCGTGTTCAGCACCGGCCGGGTGTTCCCCACGGCGACGGTCAGGACCTCCGTCTGCTTGCTGACCGACGTGCCGGCGGCCGGCCCCCGCGCGCCGGGGGCGACCTTGGTCTTGTCCCACGCCTTGAACGACAGGCTCGCCGTCTGCGGCAGGGCCGTTGCCGCGGCGGTGAACCGGACCTCGTCGGTCGCGCTCAGGAACAGCGCCTTGAGGGCGGAAACGGCCCCGACGGGCGTCCACGCCGTCGCCCCGGCCGGCCGGTACTCCCACAGGCCCGTCCCCTTGGTCGCGACGACCGCCACGCCCAGGTTCGTGCCGACCACGCGCGTGGCGGACACGAGCGAGCCGAATGTCGCGGGGTCCGACGGCGGCCCGCCGGGCGCGACCGGGTTGAGGGTCGCGCCGACGGACAGGTCCAGGACCGGGACCAGGTCCAGAACCGCGGTCCCCGGGTCCGCCCCGAACGCGGGGCCGGTCGGGGGCAGGTTGCTCGGCCCGGGGGACCCGACGCCGAGGGTCGGGTCCCAGGTCTTGAACGTGAGCGGCGCTGCCCCATTCGCCGTCACGTTCGGGACGAACCGGAGGAGGTCGGTCGGCCGCAGTAGCAGGATGGTGTTCGCACCGACCGCGACCGGCTGAAAGACCATGTCCAGCCCGACGCGCCTGAACTGCCAGGTCCCGGCGGCCGCGTCGGCCGCCGTGATCGCCACGCCGAAGCCGCCCTTGGGGACCGGCGCCCCCAGCGCCGTCTCCAGCCCGGCGATCCCTAGCATGGTCTTGGCCTGCACCGCCGCGAGCGGGGCGACCCGGGTCGCGGTCGGCGGGATCACCGGCAGGATGGGGGCCAGGACCGTCCGCCCGTCCGGGTTAACGGTCGGCTTGGTCTTGCCGACCGCGACCCAGCCGCGGTCGGACGCCGTGCTGTAGCAGGTGTCGGTCCCGGTCGTGGTGTCGTCGAAGCCCCCTTCGACGAGCCCGGCCTTGGACTGGTCCCAGGCCCTGAACGTCAGGCTGGCGAACCCGGTGAACAGCGGCTTCGGGACGAACCGGACTCGGGTGTTGCCGTCGTCGGCCAGCAGGAGGGCGTTGGTCGGGGATACGGCGGCCGGGATGGCGGCCCATCCGGTTTCGGGCTGGGTTGGGTCGAATTGCAGGTTGAACTGCCAGGTGCCGTGGGTGTTGTCCACGGCCGTAACGGCGACCCCCTTGGGGGCGCCCGGGTCCGCGTCGGTGACATTCTCCGACAGGTCGGAGATCGGGCCGCCCGTCGCCGGCACCTTGCCTAGGACCGGGATGAACGGGAGCATCGGCGTCCCGGTCGGGTCCAGGACCGGCGGGTTGCCGACCCGGACCGTGAACGTCCGGACGATCGTGTCCGCCCCGCCGTTGGCGGTGCCGCCGTCATCCGTCACCGTCAGGGTGATGACGGCGGCGCCGGACTGGTTGGTCACGGGCGTGTAGGAGAGGGAGCCGGTCCCGTTCGGGCTGGAGTAGGTGACGGTCGGGTTGGGGATGACGACCGGGTTGCTCGACGAGGCGGTCACGGTCAGCGTCTGGACCTCGGCCCCGCCGGCCGAGATCCCGGTCAGGTTGATGGCGTGCGCCCCGGAGTTCCCCGGGAGGGGGGCCGGGTCCGGGATTGGGTCGAGCGTGGGCGGCAGGTTGACGTCGGTCAGGGCGACGTCGTTGCCAGTGCCGCCCACGTAGGTGATGCGGAACTTCGATGCCCCGCCGGGGGTGAGGAGCAGCGCTTCGTTCGCCAGTCCAGTAAAGGTGCCTCCGCCGCCGGCACCGGTGTGGTCGAGGACCACGAAGGTGCTGGAGGTCGCCGGCACGAAGCCGTTCACCAGACTTACGTTGAGCGTCCCGCCCAGGTTGAGGGCGCCGGTGACGCGGAGCTGGTCGGCGTCGATGCCCGCCGTCGGCCCGCCCATCTCGATGTTCAGGACGCCGAAACTGGTCTGCGAGTAGTCCCCGTTGATCGTGAGCAGGCCCGTCGGCGCGCCGGGGCTGACCTGGCCGGCGTTGGTCACGTTGGCGGCGATCGTGCCGCCGCCTTGCAGGGTGCCGCCCTCGATGTCCACCAAGCCGCTCGCCGCGAGGCTGCCATCGACGGCCGTCGTGCCCGCCGTCTGCGTGTAGGCACCGGCTCCGCCGACGGTGAAGGTGCCGCCCGGGCCGACGCTCAGACTGCCGGCGTTGCTGAGGGCGCCGCTGAGCGCGAGGGTGCGACCGTTCTGGACCGTCAGGCTCCCACCCGCGGCGTTGGTGGCGAGGCTCGTCAAGGCGTCGCCGTCGCTCGCGTTCAGGACCTGCGAGGTAACGCCGTCGAGAACGAGCGTCGCTGCGTTGGTCCTGAGGTTACCGGGGAGATTGATCCGGCCGCCGGGGAGCGCTTTCCATGTGCCGCCGGTGAGCGTCCCGCTGGCGAAATTGGCGAGCGATCCCAGGGTTCGAATGGCGCCACCGTTCTGGGCCGCGATGGTGCCGTGGTTGGTCCAGTTGGTGCCGCCGAGTTCGATGGTGCCCGAAATCAGCCCCAGCCCCATCGCGGTCGGGTCGGCGATGATCGATCCCTGGAGGTCCCACGGCGCGCCGAAGTCGGCCCTTATCTGGCCCTCAGCGCCGGTGACCGTCAGGTTCGGGCCGATTGTCATTACGGTCCCGCTGAAGTTGAACAGGCCGTTGTTGGAGTTGGTACTCGCGAGCAGGATGGTACCGGGGTGGGCTGGGGTGCCGTCAATGGTCTCGTTGGGGCCGTCGACGAAGAACTGGCCGCCAACGCTGCCAGTGCCCATCCGCACAACGGCGCCGTCGAGCGTCAGGCCGTTTCGCACGGTGACGATCGTGTTGGAGCTGCCCTGCATGTTGAGCGGGCTGAAGTTGTGGCCGCCGGTACCGTCGACGGTCACGCCGATCAGGGTGGCGCCGCTGCCAGTGGCGTTGAGGGCGTTGCTGCCGACGGCCGCGACGACCCCGCCGTTGATCGCCCCGCCGGCGAGGTTCCACGAGCCGGTAATGTCGTTCAGGACAAACGTGCTTCCGGTGTTGTCCAACGTGCCCGTCAAGTTGATCGTGCCGCCGCTACGCGTCAAGTTGCCTAATGCCGTTTGCGTAAAGACCCCACCGAGGTTGACCGTGCTGTTGGTCTCGCTGATCGAGCCATTGTTGAGCCATGGTCCCGCGTTGGTGCCTAACGTGGTGGAGTCGCCCCTCAGAGTCAGCGATCCGCCCGTAATGCTGATGGTGTGGCCGGGCGCGTTGGTGAACGCGGGACTTGTCGTGCTGGTTCTGCCGAACACATTTAGGTTGCCGCCGTTTTGGGCCGAGATGGCGCCGTGGTTGACCCAGTTGCTGCCATCGAGTTCGATGGTCCCCGAGGCCAGCCCCAGCGTCGAGGGGTCGGCGGTGACCGCCCCCTGGAGGTCGAAGCCCGCGCTGGAGAAGATCCTCCCGGTGGCGCCGGTGACGGTCAAGTTTGGGCCGAACGTCAGGGCCGAGCCGTTCTCGGAGAACAGGGCGTTGGAGTTACCGGCGTTGCCGCCGAACAGGATCGTCGCTGGGTGAGCGGCTGTCCCGTCGATGGTCTGGGCGGCGCCTTGGAAGGCCAACTGGCCGATGGTGCCGCCACCTGCGTTGCCCAGGCGCAGCAGCGCGCCGCCGAGCGTAAGCCCGCCCTGGACGTGGATCTGGCTCGAGTTGCTCTGCATGTCGAGCGGGCTGATGTTGTTGCCGCCGGCACCGTCGAGGGTCACGCCGATCAGGGTGCCGCCGTCGCCGGTGGCGATCAGGGCGCTGCCGCCGGTCGATGCGACCGTGCCGCCGTTGATCGTGCCGCCGGCCAGGTTCCACGAGCCGGTGGTGTCGTTGAGCAGCAGCGTGCCGCCCGTGTTATTCAAAGTGCCCGCGAGGTTGACCGTGCCCCCGCTACGGTTGAAGGTGCCCAACGACGTTGGCGTGAAGACGCCGCCGAGCGTGATCGTGCTACCCGTCTCGCTGAGTGTGCCGCTGTTGAGCCACGTGAAGCCGCCGGTGGTTTGGATGCCGCTGCTTTGTATCGTGAGCGATCCGCCGCCGCTGACGCTGATGGTGTGGCCGGCGGCGTTGGTCCACGCGGGGGTCGTCGCGCTGCTGGCACCGGTCAGGAGGAAGTTCCCGCCGCTTTGGGCGGAGATGGTGCCGTGGTTGGTCCAGTTGGCGCCCTCGAGCCGGATGGTGCCCGAGGATTGGCCCACTGACGTCGGATCGGCAGTGATCGTTCCCTGGATGTCGAAGGAGGTTGTGAATTGGAACGAGCCGGTGGCGCCCGTCACGGTCAGGTTCGGGCCGAAGGTTACGGCCGAGCCGTTCTCGGAAATCAGGCGGTTGGAAAAGTCGGTGTTGCCGCCGAACAGGACCGTGCCCGGGTTACCCGCGGTGCCGGCGATGGTCTGGTTGCCGCCGACGAAGAATATGTGCCCGAACGTGCTGCCGCTCGCATTGCCGACGCGGATGAGACCGCCGGGTAGTGACAGCCCGCCGGAGACATCGACACTTGCGATATTCGTCGCGAGATCGAGGGTGCCGGCCAGAGTGATATTGGTTAGCAGGCTATGTGCGTCGGTCGCGATCAAGGTCGAGGTCGCGGTGACCGTGGCCCCGATCAACGACCCGCCGTTCAGCCGGCATGTCCCGCCCGAATCTTCCAACGTGGTCGCATCGGTGATCGAGCCGCCCGTCAGCGCCAGGGTGCTACTGCCGCTGACGGCGATGCCATGGACGCTGTCGGCCCCGCTGCTGTGCGTGACCGTCGCCCCGTTGCTGATCTGAACGTCTTCGGTGTCGGTCGGGGTATGACCGAGGCTCCAGTTGCCGGCGACCGACCAGTCGCCGCTCGCCGCGTTCCAGATGTTCGTTGCTGGCGCGAGGCGGGCTTCAAGCTGCTCCACGCGGCCAAACACGCCGTCGCGACGCCGAATGGTTCGGGGCTTTGGGAAGATCCTGTCGATCAAGTTGTTCAGCCGCATGATTGGTCTCCAACGCGTTGGACAAGAGCGAAGTGTCCGCTGCCCCACATGCGACGTTTCCGGAGGAAGCTGTCGAAGAATTGCGAGATTTCTCAAGATGCTTGCACGCTCGAGTGCCGCGGCGTATTCTCAGTGCGGATGTCGGATTTGACGCAGATTCTGAACGCGATCGAGGCTGGCGATCAGAGCGCGGCGGACCGGCTGCTGCCGGTCGTCTATGCCGAGCTGCGCCAACTGGCCGCGGTACAGTTGGCGCGCGAGCGGCTGGGGCAGACACTCGACGCGACGGCGCTGGTGCACGAGGCATATCTGCGGCTAGTGCCCGACGAGCCGGCCGGCGGCTGGCAGAACCGCCGGCATTATTACGCCGCCGCCGCCGAGGCGATGCGGCGCATCCTCATCGAAAACGCCCGCCGCAAGCGGCGCGTCAAGCACGGCGGCGAGTTCCACCGCGTCGAATTCTCCGACCAGCCCGCCAGTTCCGCCGACGATAACCTCCTGGACCTCGACGAGGCGCTGACCAAGCTCGCAGCCGAGGACCCGGTCGCCGCCAAGGTCGTCGAGCTACGTCATTTCGCCGGCCTGGGCCACGAGCAAGTTGCCGCGGCGCTCGGCATCACCGTCTACCAGGCCCGACAAAAATGGACCTACGCCCGCGCCTGGCTCCGCAACGCCCTCGAAGCGCCCTGATCACAGCCCCACTTCCAGCACCTCCAGATCGCCGGTGAGGCCGACGAGCAGGCCGGTCAGGTCATTCGCGGCGCCAGCGTTGAGGGGGATGGCGAAGCCGCCGACCTTCAGCGCCCCGATCTGCTGCGCCTCGATGCCGAAGGAGTCGGCCGCGTTCACGGAATTGGGCGTGCCCAGGGCCAAGCCGCCGATTGAGATGCTGGCGATCTTCGAGACAATCTCGGGCCGGTCGGTCGCGCCGGAGCCGACGATCTTCGTGTCGCGGCTGTTGCCGAAGCCATTGTTGCCGTCCATGACGCCGGCCACGATCGTGCTGGCGACCCAGTCGCCGCCGACCGTCACGGCGCCGATTTGGGCGTCCGCATTT